>CAUJEY010000145.1 GCA_963169325.1 Bacteroidota bacterium | reverse complement strand
GTAACGACCGTTATCACCATCGCTGCCAGCCCTGCCAGGGCAAATGTTTCCCACGACAACTGGATGCGGTATTCAAATTGTGCGAGCAATTTTTCCAGTAGCCAAATGGCCGGTGGCACGGCCAGCACAAACGCAAGGAGTACGGGCTGGAAAAAATCTTTTGACAGCGAAAACCAGAGGCTCGAAATACCGGCGCCCAATATTTTCCGTACACTGATTTCTTTGCCGCGTTTTTCGGCAAAAAAAGCAGACAACCCGAATAAGCCGAGGCAGGAAATGAAAATAGCCAACCCACCGAAAACATTAGCCAACTGCGCCGCCGACCGGAACCCCTCAAAACTTTTCTGGAAGACTTCTTTTACAAAGTGAAACTCCACGGGGTATTCAGGGTAAGTTGTTTTCAGGGTTTGTTCAATTTTAGCCAGATTTTTATCCCAATGCTGGTTGTTTTCAAACCGCACGAAAAAATGATTCAAGCCTTCTTTCGACAGGAAAACGACCATGGGCGCCGGTGTGGCAAACGGATCATTATACACAAAATCCTCCACTACGCCCACCACTGACATGGTCGTATCGTAGCGAATGATCGTACCCACTACGGGTTCTTTCAGGCCCATCATGCGCACCGCCGTTTGATTGAGCAAACAGCACATTGTGTCGTTGCCGAATTCGGGTGAAAAATCGCGCCCTTCGACGACTTTCATCCCTGTAGATTTTGTATAATCATAGCCGACGGAAGTGATGGAAACTAAAAAATCCTGGTCCTCCGTTTTTCCTGGCCATTCAATGCTGGAGGTGTTACTGCCGAACTGAATCAGGTTGTGTCCGCCGGTGCTCACTGATTTTACACCGGGTGTTTTTAATAAGTTACTTTTCAGCAGGTCATATTTTTCGCTCATATCGCCCCTTGCCGGAATGGAAATTAAATGATCCGCATCAAATCCCAGCGGCCGGCCGGCAGCGTGATTGATCTGCTGATGTATGACCAATGTGCTGATAATGAGAAAAATAGAAATGATAAACTGGAAGGTGACCAGCCCTTTCCTGAGCAAGGCGCCTGATTTGTTTCCCGTAATAATTTCCCCTTTCAGGGCACGAACCGGTTTGAATTTGCTGAGGAATATTGCCGGATAGCTGCCGGCAATCAATCCGGTGATTAAACCGAGCGCAAGGATGGAAGACCAGATTTTCCAATTTTCAACATTGAGCGCTATTTCCTTATCAAAAAACTGATTGAATGCCGGCAGGGAAAGTTTTACCAGCACAACGCTGAGCAATAGTCCCAGAAACGTGATTACCATGGCTTCTGTCAGGAATTGCCCGATGATCAGGCCGCGTTTGGCGCCGATCACTTTCCGGACGCCCACTTCGCGGGCACGCCCCTCTGAGCGGGCGGTGGCGAGGTTCATAAAATTGACACAGGCAATCAACAGGACGAACAGGCCGATGATGCCGAGCATCATCAATAAATCGATACGCCCGCCGGCGGGTTTGCCTTCCTTGAATTTTCCGTATAATCGCCAATCCGACAGGGGATAGGCAAAAATGTGTGCTTCGGCCGTCGGGCTTTTGCTTTGTATATAATTTTCCAGTTTTGCGTTCAACGCCGCCACATCTGTTTGCGGATGCAGCGTTACCCAGCAAGGCCAGGAATTATCATCCCAATAACTGTTGATCTGATCGAGATTCATCTGTTCCAGGATATGAAAAGGCAAGATCACGTCGAATTTGACGGTACTGTTCAGCGGCACATTTTTCACCACGGCGGCTACTTTCAGATCGCGTTGATTGGCAACACGAAAAACTTTGCCCATCGGGTCCTCGTTACCGAAAAATTTCTTTGCCGTTCGCTCGGTAATGACGACCGATCCGGGATCGCGCAGTGCAGCTGCCGGGTCGCCTTTCAACACCGGAAATTCAAATACTTTGAAAAAGTCCGGTTCGGCATAGAGCCCCTTTTCATAGAGGTTTTTTTCGCCGTGATGCATTAAAAATTGATCCGGCCATGAGGTACGCGTTGCCCACTCGATTTCCGGAAAATCGGCCCGCAAGCCCGCTGCGAGCGGACCCGGCAAGGCAGTAAACGTGTACGTTACACCACCCTGGGTCTGATTTTGTAAAATGAGGTGAATTTTGGACAGGTTCGGATGGAACTTGTTATAACTCCACTCGTCATTGGCCCACAACAAGGTCAGAATACTGCCGGCCAACCCAACGGCCAGGCCGGAAATATTGAGGAAGGTGTATAATTGGTTTTTCCGCAGGTTCCGGAACGCGATGGTTATATAATTTTTCAGCATGGCTTTGTTTTCAAGTTACGTTCCGTAAGCGAAAACCAAATCCTGTGCCAAGTGGATAACTAATTGATAGCCAGAATTTTTTAGAAAAACTACTCCAAAAAAGTGTTCAAGAATGAACACCGGCTGTTTGAAAAACGGACAATAATTAAAGCCCGGCTATTAAATTTTAAAACCAGTTATCTTTGTCCAAAACATCTATCATGTCATCTCCTTTCCCCGGCGAAAATTAACCAAACACAAAACCATGATTATCAATCCGTCCTATAGGTCGCTTCTGATTTTTTTGCTATCCGCAGCGGCTTTCCCATCGCTTCATGCACAGGAATTACTGGAGATTAACACCGTACAACGTTGCATCTATTCCGGCGGCCTGATGGACGAGGAATTGTACCGGTTTTCCGATAGCGACCGGGTGGGCGCCTGGATAAAGGAACTGGCCGAATTGGGCGAAGCTGCGGCCGATTTTGAGTGGATGCAGGCCAATGTCGAAAATGTGTCTGCCGTACTCGATGGCGAAAAACGTTATCTGTTATACAGCCTTGATTTTATAGAAAAAAGCAACAGAACGGAAGTCCTGGGCGCCCTGGCGCATGAGATCGGACACCACGCCAACGCGCATACCTTCAGCGCGGAGCGCCGGAAAACCGAAGAACTCGAGGCCGACCAGTTTATGGGTTATGTGTTGTCGAAAAAAGGCGTTTCCAAACAAGATATCGAATCGTTTTTGAAAAAAATACCTTCGTCCTACGAACCGACTTATGCGGAGCGCCGGGCTGCCGTTTTTGAAGGTTTCGACAAGGCTGAACGCGCCCTGCAAATCAGGAGCTTGCCTTTCGACGACGACCCAAGGCTCGAAGGGCTGACCCTGCCGGGATTCCCCTGGCCGCCGCCGTCGTGTAATGCCCGGTTTGAAGTGCCGGAATCCACCTTTTCGGGATGCAAAACCCTCGGCGAGGTGGAGCGCAAACTACGCACCGCGCTTGACGCCAAAGGTTATGCGCAGCGCAGTTATTTTTCGGCGCCCAACGGGTTTGCCCTGGTGACTCAACTTGAACAGTACAATGCTGCCGACGGCTCCGTGCGTAATGATCGCACCCGTTGGCTCGACTATCCCGCAAAGGATAATTTTGCGGGGCTGTTGGACTACCTGACCTCCTTCGTGATGCCGCAGAAAGGCTACTTCCGGCTTTTCGTTTTTATCGTCACCAACCAAGCTTTCGGGGGCAGTGCACAGCGCGTGTCGAAAGATCAGGCGACGGCCTGGCTGAGCCAGGGATTTAACAAACTCCCGCGTCCGCTCGCCGCAGCGCCATTTTCGACCGGCTATGATGTGACCGCTTTGGTGTATGAATTTGAGGTGCCGGAAAGTAACCGGAAGCCCGTGCAAAAATGCCCTTCCCCTCTTTTCGATGCCTTGACGCATTTGCGGAAATCGGGTTTAGCAAAAGGGTTGGGGTTTTGATTGGTCATTGAGTCATTAGGTCATTACGTCATTAGCCACGGGGTTGGGTTCTGATTCATCATTTATCATTCATCATTCATCATTAGCCAAAGAATGCTCGTTCTACTCGTCGATACCCGCAAAAAACTCCTGTGGCTCTGGCTTGCTTTTACTGCGGTTCTTGTTTTGCTGGTTTTTGTACAAACCCTTGCCGGCAAATTTGAGGATATCGAAACGAAAGCCTGGGGTTGGATTTTTGCCCATTTATTGCCGGCCCTGATGCTCTTGTTCAGCGCTGTTTTGCTCAATAAAAACCCTTCTAAGGTGCTGATGCGGGCGACGTTTCGGGCCGTGTATGCCGGGGCATTGGCATATTTGCTGCTACTGACGCTGACGTTGTTCGCTTTGCCGATAGCGACCGTAAATTGGAGTATCGAGGAGTATCTGACGAAATCGTACACTTGGCTGGCGCCGTTTCAGGCCGGTTTGTTGCTGGCTTTTACCCTGATGTATTTCCGTAAAGAGCCGTTTTTTCGCCCCAATGCGGCTATTATGCAGCAATATGTGTCCAAAAAAGCCGAATTTGCACAACGGGCGGGAAATGAGTCGCAAGTGCAGGCGTTTGGGTTGCTCGTTTCCGACGGTGGCGTGGGTGCAGCCCTGGAACACCTGCGTCGCCACCTCAAGACGGAAGAAAACGCCATCATTTTGTTGCAAAACCAATATTCCGAATGGACGAAACAACGAGACCTCAACCTGTTGCCGCCCGATGCTTTGCAGCGGGAATTGAACCGCTTGACGATGGCGGCTGCGGGGTATATTGAAAAAATGGCTTAAAAACATTGTTATGAAAAACGCAAAAACGGCCTCCGTTTGTGGTGTTCTGCTGTTGGTGTTCACGCTGCCTGTTTCAGCGCAGGAAGTGATGAATATTGGCCATAGTTGCAACTTCGCCACTGCCGATACGCCGGCCGAAGTATACGCCTACGAAGCCTCCTCCGAGGCTAAACAAATCGTGGAGCGGATCATGCAAATGAATGTGCTGCCGCAAAATTTTGTCATTAAATCGGCAGACTGCAAAAATGCGCTGGCGACGACCATTGGAAAACAGCGCTATATCCTGTACAGCACCGCTTTTTTGGAAAATTTTAAAAAAGAAGCCAATACCAAATGGGCGGCCTACAGTGTGCTGGCGCATGAAATCGGGCACCACCTCAGCAATCACGATCTGGAAGAGGCGAACCCGAAAGTCAGAAAGCAATATGAGTTGGAAGCCGACCGATATGCCGGCGGAATCATGTACCGGCTCGGCGCCACGTTGGAAGAAGCACAGGCCGGTATCAATACTTTTTCGCTGGACAACGACTCCCAGACGCACCCGCCCAAACGCGCCCGCCTCGAAGCGCTGGCAGTAGGCTGGAAACAAGCGGAAGAACTCGCCGCAGCCGCAGATAATACAACAGGCTCGGCGGCGGCGGAATCGGATGAAAAAAAACTATACAACCAGGCGCTTGCCGAAAAAGACCCTTTCCAGGCCATTGAACTGCTCGATCAGGCCATCGAACTCAAAGAAGACTACGCCGATGCCTATCTCGAACGCGGCAAACGGAAAGTGGATATTGAGGATGTAGATGAAATCCGCGTCAATTTCGACGATGCCGTAGCGGATTTCAATACTTATATCCAGATGCGTCCGAAAAACCCCGTCGCTTACGCCGAGCGGGCCTATGCCTACCGCCGTCTCGACCGCGACGCATTGGCGCTCAGCGATTACGACCGGGCCATCCGGCTGGATGCCAAATTTGCCGACGCTTACCTGGGCCGGGCCTGGGTGAAGATGAAAAAAGACGACAACGAAGCAGCGCTCAAAGACCTGGAAAAGGCGGTACAAATCAAACCCGGACTCGCGCAGGCGCACTACTGGCACGGGAATATCCTGTACGGTTTCGGCCAATACGACAACGCAATAGTGGATTTTGACCAGGCACTAAAAGCCGATTCCATGTACCTCGATGCCCTTGATTTGCGGGCGGCGTCCAAACAGTTTTCCGGCCGATTTGCGGAGGCGGTGAAAGATTATAACCGCTTGCAAGCGTTGAGTCCAACCGAATTCAACAGTTACTTTGATCGCGGAAAATGTTACCAGTCGCTGGGTAAACACCGGGACGCGATGGCCGATTTTGATAAAATACTCGAAAAAAATCCCGGTTTCGCCGACGCATATTTATATCGCGGTGTGTCAAAAGAAGTATTGGGGCAAAAAGAAGCGGCAAAAAAGGATTTTGACCTGGTTTTTGAAAACACGGTATTAGTAGTCAATGCCAGGGTGAAAATCGGTTGTTTGCTGGTCGAATTTGGACTGCCCAAAGAGGGCCTTGTATGGCTTGATACCGTGCTGGCAAAATCGCCGGATAATAAACAGGCACTCGAATGTAAGTCGCAAGCCCTTAAAAAATAGATAAAAAGAATACTATGGAATTACTGCCGGCAATGTTGATGGCAAATGGCGTGATACAAGGGATGCGCAAATCCCTGGAAACCGCTCAACGATTACCCGAATGGGATAAGATATTATCGAAAGTATGGATCGGTTCTATTTTCTATTTCGGACTGGTACAAATACCGCCGTTCCGGTTTCTGGAAGAATGGTTTGGTGAAATAATTTATCTGATACTGCTCTTTACGGTCTATCAATTGCGGGATTACAATCCTGCCCGTATGTTTTCTATTGCACTTTTACCCTTTGCAGCGATATATGTTTTAGATACCATCGTTCGCGTTTCATTTCCGGATTTCCACGAGGCTAATCATGGATATTTTGATTCAGCCCAGGTGTTTTCCGTTTTATGGTTGATCGGGTTCGGTATCTATGCATTTATACAGAATAATAAAGAACGCAAACAAAGACGAAAAGAGGAAGAACAAATCCGGGCGACGGAAGCCCGGAAGGCTGAACTGGAGCACCTGGTGGTGGAGCGCACCACCGAACTGACCATCCAAAAAGAAGAACTTGAAAAGGCCCTGGCCGAACTCAAGGCAGCCCAGGTGCAACTGGTGCATTCCGAAAAAATGGCCTCCCTCGGCGAACTCACGGCCGGCATAGCCCATGAAATACAGAACCCACTCAACTTTGTCAACAACTTTTCGGAGCTCAGCCTGGAGTTAGCCCAAGAACTGAAAGAAGAAATTGAAAAGCCGGATATGGATACCGGCCTGGTAATCGATTTGGCGCGGGACCTGGCCCAAAATCAGGAAAAAATAAATTATCACGGCAAACGGGCGGCCAATATCGTCACCGCCATGTTGCAACACTCGCGTACCAGTACAGGGAAAAAAGAACCCACTGATCTGAATGCTTTGGCAGATGAATACCTGCGTCTGGCTTATCATGGTTTAAGGGCCAAAGACAAAAATTTCAATGCTAAAATGGTGACGGATTTTGATCCGGCAATTGGTAAGGTTGAAGTTATTCCGCAGGATTTGGGCCGGGTGTTGCTTAACCTGATCAACAATGCTTTTTATGCGGTGACTCAAAGGAAAAACCAAACCCCTGATGCTTATGAACCGACGGTTACGGTTTCTTCTCATTTATTGAAATCCGGCAAAATTGAAATCCGCATAAAAGACAACGGCACGGGTATTCCAGACAGCCTGAAAGCCAAAATATTCCAGCCGTTTTTTACCACCAAACCGACGGGTCAAGGTACGGGTCTTGGCCTTTCGCTGGCGTTTGACATCGTTACCAAAGGACACGGTGGAAAAATGGAAGTGAAAACGGAGGAAGGGAAAGGCACGGAGTTTATTATACAATTGCCAAAATAAAGTGTATATGGGAGACACTCATGCCCATAATATTCCGCCATTTTTTTACAAAAAGAAAAACTTAATAAACTCTGTTTAAGAATATTCGTTTAGGTTTGTTCAAAACTTAAACGAACTAACATGAAGGCATATTTACTTCCTGTCCCATATCGGTTAATTTCTGCCTTATTTTTTGCAACGGCATTATTAATCCAACAACAAACTGCGCAGGCACAATGCAGTGGGCTTGGCTCTATTGTTCTTAATGTTGTGGCCGCGCCAGAACCCACCATCACCGGCAATACTTCGATCTGTCAGGGCAATAGTACCACGCTCACCGTGCCAGAGAGTTTCCAAACGTACAACTGGTCTACCGGCAGCAGTGGCCCATCCATCAATGTGGCCGGCCCGGGCAATTACACGGTTACCGTAACCAACAGTGCGGGTTGTACAGGCACTGCCGTGCAGGCGGTAATACAAACACCCGCACCGGTACCGACGATCACCGCTGCGCCATATCAGTGCAACGGCCAGTTTATACTCAATGCAGGGCCGGGTTTTGCGACTTACGACTGGAGCAACGGTGCGAGCGGCCAAACGACAACGGTCAGCACCCCGGGAACCTACCTCGTCACTGTCACGAACGCTGCCGGTTGCTCCGGAACCGACGATATTACCGTCACTATTCCACCGCCACCGGTGGTAGATATTTCAGGTAACCTCTCATTTTGTACGGGTTCAAACACCGTGCTGAGCGCAACACCGGGATTTTCACAGTATGCCTGGTCGGGCGGCGGCAATGGTCCCAACCTGACCGTTAATACGGCCGGCACTTTCACGGTGACGGCTACCGACGCCTTCGGTTGCACCGATGTGGCATCGACTACCGTACAAGAATTGAATTTTATCCCGCCCACGATCAGTGGCGGCACAGTGTTGTGTCCCGGTGCAAGCCTTACGCTAACTGCTAACGGGCCGAATTATACCGGCTACAACTGGTCCAATGGCCAATCCACATCAGCTATTACGATCAATAATTCCGGTATCTACACGGTCACTGTAACTGCTGCTAATGGTTGTACCGGAACGGCATCCACAACAGTAAATCCGGGCTCTTCCACCACAACCAGTATAATCGGCAATACGATTATTTGCAACGGCAATGCTACCACGCTTATCGCTACCGGCAGTTTTCAGTCGTATACCTGGTCGAACGGCCTTAGTGGTTCTATTATTTCGGTCAATCAGACAGGACCATATACTGTCACGGTCACCACTACGCAAGGTTGCACCGGCACCGCTGTCACGACGGTGACGACAGGTACGCCGCCCAACGTAAGTATTACCGGACCGACGGAAATATGCCCGGGTAGCAGTATCGGGCTTAGTGCGCAACCGGGTGGACTTTCTTCTTACGTTTGGTCAAGCGGCGGTAACGGACAAAATATAAACGTTAATCAATCCGGCACATTCAGCGTCACGGCTACCGATGCCAATGGATGCACCGGTACGGCTTCGTACCTGGTGACGCTTGCCAGTACCCCCCAACCAGAGATTGTCGGCCCTTCGGCAGTTTGTGCCGGTACGCCGGCCAATTTGTCCCTAACGGGCGGCTTTTTTGCTTATAACTGGTCAACGGGTGAAAACACACCCACCATTTCTGTTTCTAATCCCGGTATTTACAGTATCACTGTTACCGGCGCGAACGGCTGTACCGGTACCGACAATTTCAACCTGATCGTCAATCCTGTTCCAACGCCCAACATTGTCGCGTTGCCTTATAATTGTGACGGCCAGCTGGTGCTAAATGGCGGCGCCGGCTTCTCGTCGTATGCCTGGTCTACCGGCCAAACGGGTAACCCGATCACCGTGTCCGTTGGAGGCACCTACTCCGTTACCGTCACCGGCGCCAACGGCTGTACGGGGGCCAATGATTTTTTTGCAGACATTCCCAATTCGCCTGTTGTGAGCATTTCCGGTGACGGGCAATTGTGCCAGGGCAGCAGCACTGTGCTGGAAGCCACGCCGGGGCTGAACGCTTACGTCTGGTCCACGGGACAAACTGGTTCTAATATCACGGTGAATACGGCACAAAACTACGAGGTGACGGCCACCGACGCTTTCGGCTGCACGGCCACTGATGTATTTCCTGTGCAGGTAGTGCCCAACCCGTCCCCGACCATCGCCGGCCCGACGTCCATTTGCGCCGGCGGCACAGCCACGTTCAGCGTGCCGGGTAGTTTTAGTGCGTACAATTGGAATACGGGCAACAATACTTCTTCTATTACCGTAAGCAGTGCGGGCACATACACCGTGACCGTCACAGCCGCTAACGGCTGTACGGCTGCTGCCAGCCAAACGTTGTCTATTTCCACCAACCTGGAGCCGCAGATTGCAGAACTACCCTACAATTGCGACGGCCAAATCGGACTGGACGCGGGCACGGGATTCAGCACCTACGCCTGGAGCAGCGGGGCAACATCGCCCACGATTAACGTCAATACAAGCGGACTGTACACCGTCACTGTCAGCGATAATACAGGTTGCACAGGCACCGATGTGGTAGCGGTGAACATCCCTGACGCGCCGGTGGTAGGGATTGACGGACCGAATGCAATTTGTCAAAATTCCAGCGGCGTTTTAGAAGCCACACCAGGTTTCAGTAACTACGTTTGGTCGAACAGTCAGGTTGGCTCTACTATTACCGTTACGCAGGCTGGCACGTACAGCGTGACGGCTACGGATGTTTTCGGTTGCGAGGCCGGAGCGGTATTTATTTTATCGGTAAATCCTGCGCCGACGACGAGCATAAACGGACCGTCGGTTATTTGTTCCAACAGCAGCGGCACCTTATCTGCGGCCGGCAATTTTCAAACATACCTCTGGTCTACGGCAGAAAACACACCGGATATTACGGTAAATGCAGCGGATACGTACACCGTGACGGTGACAAACAGTTTCGGGTGCACCGGCACGGCTGCCCAAACGGTGGCAGTGGTGACAAACCTCGAGCCTGCAATTTCGGCTTTGCCGTATGCCTGCAACGGACAAATCACCCTCGACGCGGGAACAGGTTTCACTACTTACACCTGGAGCAACGGCCAAACTACTCCTACGGTTTCTGTAAACACCGCGGGCGATTACACCGTAACCGTAACCGACGCAACAGGCTGTACAGGCGTTGATGTTGTAGCGGTGACGATCCCCGACCCGCCTGTGGCGGCTATTTCGGGAAACCTTGTTTTTTGCGAAAATGCCGCTACAACGCTGGCTGCCACGCCCGGTTTTGTAAACTACCTTTGGAATACCGGCGACGCCACACCCGATATCGTGGTGAACGCCACGGGGAATTACGATGTGACGGTAACCGACGCATTCGGCTGCACGGCCGTCGCTTTGGCAAGCGCCACAGCGCAACCCCTGCCAACGCCCCAGATAAACGGCCCGGCATCTATATGTACCAACAGCGTTGGTACGCTAACGGTAGCGGGCAATTTTGCCGCCTACGCCTGGAGCACCGCCGAAACCACACCCGGCATCACGGTGAATGTTGCCGGAGATTACAGCGTGACGGTGACAGACCAATTCGGTTGCACGGGCAGTACTGCCCAAACGGTGGCAGTGGTGACAAACCTTGAGCCTGCAATTTCGGCTTTGCCATACGGCTGCAACGGACAAATCACCCTCGACGCGGGAACAGGTTTCACTACTTACACCTGGAGCAACGGCCAAACCATCCCCACGGTTTCTGTTAATACCGCAGGCGATTACACCGTAACCGTAACCGACGCAACAGGCTGTACAGGCGTTGATGTTGTAGCGGTGACGATCCCCGACCCGCCGGTGGCGGCGATTTCGGGAAACTTTGCTTTTTGTGAAAATACCGCTACAACGCTGGCTGCCACGCCTGGTTTTGTAAACTACCTTTGGAATACCGGCGACGCCACACCGGATATCGTGGTGAACGCCACGGGGAATTACGACGTAACAGTAACTGACGCACTCGGCTGCACGGCCGTCGCTTTGGCGAATGCTGCAGCGCAACCTTTGCCGGCGCCCCAGATAAACGGCCCGGCAGCTATATGTACCAACAGCGTTGGTACGCTAACGGTAGCGGGCAATTTTGCCGCCTACGCCTGGAGCACCGCCGAAACCACACCCGGCATCACGATGACTGTTGCCGGAGATTACAGCGTGACGGTGACGGACCAATTTGGCTGCACGGGCAGTACTGCCCAAACGGTGGCCGTGGTGACCGAATTGCAGCCGGAAATTTCGGCGTTGCCGTATGCCTGCGACGGACAAATTACGCTCGACGCGGGCGTGGGCTTTGCTACCTACTCCTGGAGCAATGGGGGGAATAGTCAGACGTTAATAGTCGGTAATTCAGGAGAATATAACGTGATAGTAAGTGATATCAGCGGCTGCACCGGTACTGCGACAGTTCAGGTGGACGTACCGGCCGTGCCGCAAGTTTTTATTTCCGGGCCATCTTCTTTTTGTCAAAATGAGAGTGTTGTCATCAGCGCCACGCCGGGTTATGTGTCATATCTCTGGAGTACGGGCGCAACAACGCCCGATATTTTGGTAAATGACAGCAATGCGTACGGTGTAACGGTAACAGATGACTCCGGTTGCACGGCTTCTACCGCTACGGCTGTAACGGGGGTTGTGGGGCCGGCGCCTCAAATCAGCGGCCCCTCGGTATTGTGCGAAGGCGCCGATGCGCTTTTTGTGCTTACTGAAACGTATTTAAGTTACACCTGGTCGGACGGTTCTACCGGTGCAACGTTCAGTGTAAATGTGCCGGGCGACTACGCCGTGACGGTGACAGATGCCGCCGGCTGTTCGGGCATAGCGGGCATTTCGCTAAGTGTGGTCGATAACCCGACGCCAGTTATACTGGCACAGCCCTACCTATGCGATGGAAAAATAACGCTCATCGCGGATACCGGGTTTAACGCCTACACCTGGAATAATGGGCAAACCTCACCCACGATTTCCGTAAATACAGCGGGTGATTACACCGTGACCGTAACCGATGCATTTGGCTGCACGGGCACCGATGTAGTGGCCGTGACCATTCCCGCCCCGCCCGTAGTGGCTGTTTTGGGAACACTTGTTTTTTGTGAAAACGCAACCTCGACGCTGACTGCCACGCCTGGTTTTGTAAACTATCTATGGAATACCGGCGCCGCCACACCTGAAATTGTGGTGAACGCCACGGGAAATTACGACGTGACGGTAACCGACGCGCTCGGTTGCACGGCGACAGCTTTGGCAAACGCCTCGGCACAACCCTTGCCGACGCCGACGATCACCGGCACGGCGGCACTTTGCCCGGGAAGCACCGGCGCGCTTACTGCTGCCGGAAATTTTGTGACATACAACTGGAGCACCGCTCAAAACACGCCGACCATCACGGTGGCCAATGCCGGGGCGTATGCCGTGACGGTGACGGACCTGCTGGGTTGCACGGGGACAGCAATAACAACCGTGACGGCGGCTACCGCTGATACGGCTTTTGTACAACTTTCTACTTGCGATCCGGCAAGCGTAGGTACCAGTGTGCAGGTATTTCCCGGTACGGGTGGCTGCGACAGCGTGGTCATTACACAAACCCTGCTAAGCGGCGTAACCGTGAATGGCACAACGGCGGTATTGAGCAATTTTAATGGTTTTGCCGTGGCCTGTGCCGGCGGCGCCAACGGCGAGGCGGTGGCGACCCCGTTGACCGGTACGGCGCCGTTCAGTTATATTTGGAGCAACGGGGCTACCTCCCCGGTAGCGCAAAATCTGGGTGCGGGTACCTACGGGGTTACTTTCACCGACGCGAACGGCTGCAGCGGCACGGCATCAGTGTCGTTGGACGAGCCGTTGCCTGTGCAGCCGGTGATAGATGCCACCGACCCGACCTGCCAAAACGCGGGCATCGTTGAGGTGGAACAGGTGACGGGCGGCGCGGCGCCCTACACCGTGCGCCTGGTGCAGGAAATTGGGGTGACCAACGGTACTCAACCGGTCAATTTCAGCACCCTGGATGCCGGCATATTTGAGGTGGAAGTGACTGACGCCAACGGATGTAAATCTACCGAGACGGTTGTGCTGTTGCCGGCCGTTGTGGTAGAGGAGTTTGTCAGCGACACATTCGAAATCAATAAGGGCGACACGGTGGTGTTGAACGCCGGCGCGGGTATCACCATTCAACCGTTGTTTATCACCTGGACGCCGGCAAACGGACTATCCTGCGATAACTGTCTGAATCCGTCTATCGCTCCGGTGCGTACTACCCTGGTGGAATTGGACGTGGCCGGTTTTGGCGGTTGCCGGGCTACGGGGTCTTTCCTGATCGTTGTCAAATCCGGCGGCGTGGTTTATGCGCCCAATGCCATCCGGCCGGGAAGTGCGGAAAATTTCGGGTTTACACTTTATGGCGACGCGGGGTTGGTTAATATCCGAATGTTACAGGTATATGATCGCTGGGGCGGTCAGATGGCCGTGTTTGAGGACATTGCGCCGAATGATCCTGCGCAGGGTTGGGACGGTCGTTTCCGGGGCAAGGATATGATACCGGGCGTTTATGCCTGGTGGGCCGAAGTGGAATACTCGGACGGCACGACGGAGATTTTGAGCGGGGATGTGACGGTGGTACGTTGATTAACAAACAGGTGCATATTTTAACCGTATTTCAAAATGAACCTTCGACGTGTCTACTTGCTCTTGTTGTTTACGGGGTGTTTTTATGGCAGAACGCACGCGCAGGTCATTTATATCAATGATTTGAGCGGCAACCTTTTTGGGTTGAATATGGCCACTTGTAACGCGACGTTTATTGCGAACGGTCCTGTGTACAACGACATGGCTGTGGGGGCCAACGGGTTGATTTACGGCCTGTTTAGCTTCGATATTTGGGAAATAAACCCTGTATCGGGCGTCAGTACCCTTGTCGGAACGATTCCGTCGTTCAATTTTGCTGTTACTGGCCTCGAATATGGTCCAAACGGCATGGTTTACATCATTGGCGCGGAGGTGTGGGAACTGAATCCTTCTAATGGGAACATAGTGAACAACGGTAGTTTACCGCCGAATTGGTATTGCGTTGGCGATCTGGTGTATTATCAAGGGCAATACTATGCTACGGTATACGTCGGGGCAGCCGACCACTTGGCGATCATTGATGTGGATAATCCGGCAAATTCGACACTTTTAACTACGCTTCCCACGAGTTTCTTAGTGGGTGGCGCGGCGGTGCATAACGAAACGTGCCCCAAGATGTATTGGTTCGACTCCCCTTCGCTTTTTGATCCGAGCGAGGTTTGGGAGTTTGACATAAACACCCAAACCTGGACGCCGGTATGTCCCGGATTTGGATTAATTGTTGGCGGGGCTGATTCTCCGAACGACTACGAATTTGCCATTCCATGCGGATCGTGCGCTACTGATGCGGGAACTATAACCGGAGCAATAACCAATTTTTGTGTCTCTGTGACGGCCACAGCAACCCACGATGACAACGAATCGCTGGACGCCGACGATATACTTCAGTTCATCCTGTTCAGTGATTTGGCCGACACCCTTGGCAGCATTCTCGCCACCAGCAATACACCGTCTTTTGCTTTCAATCCTGCCACGATGCAAACGGGTGTGACCTATTATGTTGCCGCCATTGCAGGCAACAACCTGAACGGGAATGTGGATTTGAGCGACCCTTGCCTCGATATTTCTAATGCCATTCAAGTCACCTGGCGGTCGCTACCCACGGTCACTTTTTCCGCTGCCAACCCCGATGTGTGTGCCGGGACTTGCACGACGGTGACGGCGAATTTCACTGGAACAGCACCTTTTACCCTCACCTTCACCACGCCTGCCGGCACGACGACGCAGACTTTTTCAGGAAATACGGGCACTTTTCAGGTATGCACGGCGGCCGGCGCGCCACCGGGGAGTTTTTCGGTGCAGGCGACGGTATTGACGGATGCGTGGTGTGTTTGTCAATAATACAAATCAATTAAAGGGTTTATTATGTTCTGCCGTTCTATTTTTATTCTTGTTATAGTGTTTCATCTCCGTAGTGATAGTCAAGCCCAAGACTTTTATGGAATGGGGGGTAACCAACTATTCAGTTTTTCTTATTCCAACGGCTCTTGTTCGGCCTGCCCACTATATACGCTCAATGGAATTCCACTTGGATTTAATGGCGACCTCTTTGTGCTGCCTAATGGCGACATTATTGTCACGTCCGGCGGATTATTGCTGGTGTATTCTCTACCAAATCCAGATCCAATCGTCAACCTTTCAGGCTTGTTCATTACGGGAACTGCTGCCGGGCCCGGTGGGCTGGTTTACGTGATTGCTCAGGGAGTTCCCTATGCCCTGTATACATACGACCCCGGGAGCAACGATATTATACTGGTTGGAAATTTTCCCAATGGGGCAAATTCTTTACAGGATTTATTTTATTTCAATGGTCAGCTATATGCAAGTGGCGGGAGTGGTGTTTACTTAGTCAATACCGCCGACCCTTCAGCTTCCATTCTTCAAAATTCATCTGTCAACCCTGACCATGCGGTTGCGGATGAGGGTTTTTACATCGGGTTAGACTTTGGTTCGCCTGTTTTTGGCCAGATCAATCCGGTAACGGGAAATTCAACTATTCTCTGCAATCTCACGCCACCCATTCCAGGCAGCTCATTGCAGCAAGTCCCGGCCGGTGTGCCGCAGCCTCCTTCCTGTTGTACAACTGAAGCGGGTACGCTCCCGGGTGGAGGGTCTTTTAATGTTTGCATAAATACGCTTTTGAGTTTTCCGCCGGCAACGGGCGTAATGCTGGATAATAACGACTTGTTACAGTACATCCTATTTTCCAACCCCGCTGACACCCTCGGCAGCATCCTTGCCACCAGCAATACACCGTCTTTTACTTTTAATCCCGCCACGATGCAAACGGGCGTGACTTATTACATCGCGGCTATAGCCGGCAACAACGCCGGCGGCAATGTGGACTTGAACGATCCTTGCCTGGACATTTCCAATGCTATTCAAGTCACCTGGCGGCCACTGCCTGCGGTCACTTTTTCCGCTGCCAACCCCAATGTGTGCGCCGGGGCTTGCACGACGGTGACGGCGAATTTCACTGGAACAGCGCCTTTCTCGCTTACTTACACCAACCCGGTATCAGGCGCTGTGACGCAGACTTTTTCGGGAAATACGGGCACTTTTCAGTTGTGTACGGCGGCCGGTGCGCCACCAGGGAGTTTGGTGGTGCAGGCTACGGCACTGTCGGATGCGTGGTGTGTGTGTGAATAACATTCCAAACAAGTTAAACCGATGAATCGAATTTCTCTACTGGCAATATGGACAAGTATATTATTTATACATTCACCTACATCCTTTTTTCCAACCTCGCTGATACACTCGGCAGCATCCTTGCCACCAGCAATACACCGTCTTTTGCTTTCAATCCCGCTACGATGCAAACGGGTGTGACCTACTATATCGCTGCTATTGCGGGCAACAACCTGAACGGCAATGTGGATTTGAACGACCCTTGTCTGCATATTTCCAATGCCATCCCGGTCACCTGGCAGTCACTACCCACGGTCACTTTTTCCGCTGCCAACCCCGAGGTGTGCGCCGGAGCTTGCACGACGGTGACGGCGAATTTTATGGGTACAGCCCCTTTCACGCTTACTTATACTACGCCTGCTGGCACGGCAATGCAGACTTTTTCGGGAAATACGGGTACGTTTCAGGTTTGTACGGCGGCCGGCGCGTCGCCGGGGAGTTTCTCAGTGGAGGCGACTGCACTGACAGATTCATTCTGTACTTGTGACTAATTGAATGAAACAACCGAACTATGAAACATTTGATCTTTTCTTCTCTTCAATTCGGAGTACTTACAGCGCTTTTTGTCTGTTTGTCGCCTTGGCAAGCTTGGGGGCAATGCAGCACGCAAGTTACGCATTCGTCTGGCACACAACTGGTAGGTTGCACCAATGTGACGGTCACATCTCAAGGTTCTGCGGGCAACGTAACCCTCTGTGGCAAAGGCCCTTATCTGATAGGCAATTTGGGGCCAGGAAGTTATACGTTTAACTTTTCACCGGCAATATCCGGTGTACGCGTCGGCGTTTATGCTATAAATAACGACGTTTTGGGTGCTGAAGAAATAGCATTTACGGTCAACGGCAGTTTTTATCCGGTCATTAATCCCGGTGTCCCTGACGGGTGCTTATCGCCAGCCGTCATTTCGCCTTCCGGAACTATACAAGCATGTTCGGGCTGTGCCAGTTCATGGGATGACATCGTGATTACAGAAACCATGAGTTCAATAAAAGTGGAAGATGTTTACATAAGTGGTTCGCCATCTGGGGTTGTTTTTTCCTTGTACCTCTGTTGCCCCTCTTGCCCTACCGATGCGGGGGAGATAACCGCCAATCCCTTCAATGTTTGCGTTGGAATCACTGGTAATGTACTACCGGCTACACAGACCTTTTTGGACAACAACGACATTCTTCAATACATCCTATTTTCCAACCCCGCTGACACCCTCGGCAGCATCCTTGCCACCAGCAATACACCGTCTTTTACTTTTAATCCCGCCACGATGCAAACGGGCGTGACTTATTACATCGCCGCTATAGCCGGCAACAACGCCGGCGGCAATGTGGACTTGAACGATCCTTGCCTGGACATTTCCAATGCTATTCAAGTTACCTGGCGGCCGCTACCCACGGTCACTTTTTCCGCTACCAACCCCAATGTGTGCGCCGGGGCTTGCACGACGGTGACGGCGAATTTTATGGGTACAGCCCCTTTCACGCTTACTTATACTACGCCTGCTGGCACGGCAATGCAGACTTTTTCGGGAAATACGGGCACGTTTCAGGTTTGTACGGCGGCCGGCGCGCCACCGGGGAGTTTTTCAGTGGAGGCAACGGCGTTGATGGATGCTTTTTGTACTTGTAATTAAAACAACCATACTATGTTAAAGAAAACGCTCCTTTTGTTAGCTTGCTGTTCGGCACTGTTCGGCACGGCCCAACCTGTAACTTTCAGTGGTACGGGCGGCCTGCCGATACCGCCCGGCGCCCCGCAACAAACGATTGGCGTCACGCAGTCGCCTTGTGTCGTTTCAGGCGTCGGGGTGATCGGCGGTTGTGTGAGCATCGAAAATGTGGAAATTAATCTGACCCACACCTGGGTCGGCGACATCGGCATCCTGCTGATTGGTCCCGGCGGTCAGGTGCTCGAGCTTTCGACCGGCAACGGCGGCCCGGGCGACAATTACACCAATACCGTGTTCACCGACAACACCGGACAATTCATCACAGACGGCGCGCCGCCCTATACGGGTGTGTTCCGGCCCGAAGGCAGGGTGACCAACTTGAACAACCCGTACAGCAATGCGCCGCCGCTCGGTACGCATACCTTTGCCAGTACCTACAACGGCGTCAACGCCGACGGCAGCTGGACGCTCTATATCAACGATTATGTGACGGCCGACATTGGCGAACTCATCAGTTGGTCCATCACTTTCAACGTCGGCGACGAACCTCCGGAAGCCAATGCCGGCCCGGATGTAACGATTTGCGCCGGGCAGCAAACGACCCTCACTGCCTCGGGTGGCGATACCTACCTGTGGAACACCGGCGAAACGACGCCATCCATCACCGTCAGCCCTTCTGCCACTTCCACCTATACGGTGACGGTCACCGGTACCTGCGGAAGCGATACCGATGCCGCGACAGTGACGGTCAGGCTTCTGCCGGCCGTTGCTTTTTCGGTGGCCGATCCGGATGTGTGCGCTGGTGCTTGCACGACGGTGACGGCCACCTTTACCGGCACGGCGCCCTTCATGCTCACTTATACCACGCCTATGGGTACGACGACGCAGACTTTTTCAGGAAATACGGGCACTTTTCAGGTATGCACGGCGGCCGGCGCGCCACCGGGGAGTTTTTCGGTGCAGGCGACGGCGCTGACGGATGCGTGGTGTGTTTGTCAATAATACAAACGCATTTTCTGCTTCATAAAAGTAACGAGCACACATGAAAACTTTTATTCTACTACTCACAACAATTACCGCCTTGCTGCTGCCGCTCATTGGCAATTCGCAATGCAGTGCCCCTACGATTTCCGGCATTCAGGTGATGTGTAGCGGGCAGCCTATTACGTTGACGGCATCCTCCGGCTACTCTAATTATACATGGTCGAACGGCGCCAACACGCAAAGCACGACAATAAGCATACCCGGCCCATACCAAGTGACCGTAACCTGCTCGAATGGCAGTACGGCTATCGGGTTCGTCAATGTGCAAGGTTTCACCACAGGCATTGCCGTTGTGGGCGGCAATGAAAATATCTGTGCGGGGCAATGCGCCCCCATCAATGTTTTGCTCACCAATAGTGGGAACTCAGGTCCCTATACAATTGTACTGGAACTAAGCACAGGCGGCACACTGACATTTGTTGAAAACGGTATCGGTAATCTTACAACCATTTCAGTCTGCCCGACAGAAACGACTACTTATACCGTGAGTTCGGTCACCAACTCACAAGGTTGTGTCGCTTTTATCAATCCTATTTTGCTTTCTGACATCGTCAATGTTGGAGGCGGCCTGATCAACATAGATGGGCCACCGAGCCTCTGTCCCGGAGAAACGGGCGCCCTGACTGTGACACCCAACAATGCCAATTCCTACATCTGGAGCAATGGTGCTTCGGGCAGCACCATCAATATCAGTAATCCCGGCACCTATTCCGTGACCGCAACATACAGCGGAGGATGCACCAGCACGGCTTCTATAGTGGTGCAGGGAGCGGGTGGCGCACCACCAACGATTGCGGGCGGCACGACGTTTTGCGAAAATTCGAACCTGACGCTCACCGTTCAAGGCGGAAATTACATGGCCTACAACTGGTCGAACGGAGAAACTACGCCCAGCATTACAATCAATCAAGGGGGGACTTATTCCGTCACGGTAACCGGCAATTCGGGCTGTACCGGCGTCGCAAGCACCACCATCACAGAGCGGCCACTACCTGCGGTCACTTTTTCCGCTGCCAACCCCGATGTGTGCGCCGGGGCTTGCACCACAGTGACGGCGAGTTTTACAGGAACGGCCCCTTTCACGCTTACTTATATCAACCCGGTATCAGGCGCTGTGACACAGACCTTTTCGGGAAATACGGGCACGTTTCAGGTGTGTACAGCGGCCGGCGCGCTACCGGGAAGTTTGGTGGTGCAGGCGACGGCGTTGTCGGACGGATTTTGCGCGTGTGACTAATGATTTAATTTACAGCAAGAAGTTCCAATTATAAAGTTGCGCAAAGGGTGGGTATACCCTGACGCAAGTGCACTACATTTGTCATTGCATCAGCCGTTTTTAGCTATTTAAAAAAGGAATCAAACCTGGATTACACATGAAAATTTTAGTCGTAGACGACGAACAAGACATTAAGGCCCTATTCGAGCAACGTTTTCGCCGGGAAATCCGGGAGGGCGCCTTTTCATTCGCGTTCTGTTTTTCGGGCGAAGAAGCGCTCACCTTTCTTCAGGAACATCCCTCGGAAGCCGTCTTGATCTTGTCAGATATCAACATGCCCGGTATGAGCGGTTTGGAACTCTTGCGCCGGATTCGGGAGGACAAGCCGGAGCCGCCGCCGTTTATTGTGATGATCACCGCTTATGGCGATCCGGAAAAGCAGGAAGAAGCAATGCGTCTCGGCGCCAATGATTTTTTGAATAAACCGCTGGATTTCAGCACCCTGAAACAAAAATTAACCCTTTTGCCATGAGCGCCAAATACAAGATATTAGTTGTGGATGACGAAGACGATGTCGTTCAGCTCATTCGCCAGAAATTCCGCCGTCAGATTCGGGAGCAGGAATACGAATTTGTTTTTGCACAGAACGGTATTGAAGCCCTGGCCAAACTACAGGAACATCCCGATACCGACATCGTGTTCAGCGATATCAATATGCCTCAAATGGACGGCCTGACCCTTTTAGGGAAAATCGGAGAAACCAGCCCACTGCTGAAAACCGTCATTATTTCTGCCTATGGCGACATGGAGAATATCCGCACGGCTATGAATCGCGGAGCCTTCGATTTTATTTGCAAACCTTTCGATTTTGAGGATTTTGAACAAACCTTATCCAAAGCGTTAAAAACGTCCCAGCAAATTAAAGAGACGATTCAGGCGATTCAGGAAAACAACATCCTGAAAATGTATGTCAACAACAGTGTGTTACAATTCATGTGTTGCAAACAATATGAAGAATCGCTACTGTCAACGGAAACCATAGAAGCCACGATACTTTTTGTAGATATTGTCGGATTTACCGCCATTTCGGAGCAGGAGGCTCCAGCCGTCGTAATCAACCTGCTGAATCAATACTTCGACATCATGGTAAAAGCCATTATTGCGGAAGGCGGTTATGTCGATAAATTTATGGGCGATGCAGTTTTAGCGGTATTCAGAGGTGAAAACCACCTCGCGCGCGCCATTCGGGCGGGTTTGTCCATCAATGAATGTACACAATCCATAGAGCGGCCGGCATCCGGTGTTCAGGCTTTTTTACCTAAAGTATCCATCGGCGTCAATACGGGCGAAGTCATTTCCGGCAATGTCGGTTCTGCCACCTTAAAACGGTTTGATTTTACCGTCATCGGCGATGTGGTCAATACCGCTCAGCGGCTCCAGTCCGTAGCAAAACCCGGTCAGATTCTGATCACCGGGGAAACTTTTGAAAAAGCCGGGGACTTATTCAAATGTCAAAAAGTTGGAGAAGTGTCGCTTAAAAACAAGGCCAATCTGGTAAGTATTTTTGAGGTAATACCAACCAGATAACCCCGTTACTCATTCCTCAAACTATTAATCGGATTAGCCAGCGCCGCTTTTACACTCTGGGTGCATACCGTCAGAACAGTAACAATGATCGCGATGGCTCCGGCCAGGACAAATATCCACCAACTCAAAGGAATCCGGTAGGCAAACTCCTGCAGCCATTTGTTCATCGCCCACCAGGCCACCGGAGCGGCCAAGAACAAAGCGATGACCACCAATTTTAAAAAATCTTTGGTTAAAAGTCCGGTAATACCCAGCGCACTGGCGCCCAATACTTTACGAATGCCGATCTCTTTGGTGCGCTGCTCTGCCGTAAAAGCGGAAAGGCCGAACAGTCCCAGACAGGAAATCAGGATAGCGATGAGTGTGAATGCCCCGATAATGCGGGCCAGCGTTTGTTCCGACTGGTACAATTTTTCAAAATCGCTGTCGAGGAAAGAATATTCGAACGGCAAACCGGGCACAACGCGGTTCCAGATACTTTCAGTTTTTGCAAAGAATGCAGAAAAGTCGCTGGTCCGGACATCGGCCACCACCTGGGCCAACTCCCGCGGCGGCGCAGGCGCCACTGCAAAGGGATCTATTTCATTGTTGAGCGTTTCAAAGAAAAAATCCTGCATGACCCCGATAATCGTGAATTCAAAGTGTCTTTCGCGAAAATCGGATCGCAAAACCATCCCGGGCGCTTCTTCAACGGGAATACCCAACCGTTTCAGCGCTGTTTCGTTGATCACTATTTTTGATTGGCCAAATTGGGCGGACGTATCGGCAGGAGTGAAGAATCGCCCTGCCAACAGTTTGATTTTTAGTGTCTTCAGATAGTTTTCATCCGTAAAAGTAAAACGGACAATCGAGCCGGCACTCATATCCTGGCCCTGTTTATACATAGAAATATCGTTGTACACCGGCTGTCCGGGACTTACGGCCATACCGGATGCGGATTCTATTTCCGGCAATTGCATCAACTCATTTCGAAAGGCTTCTAACTTTTCCTGGCTTTCCGAAGTACGGAATTGAAATATCACCTTTTGATTTTTGTCAAACCCCAGGTCTTTATTCAGCATGTAGTTCAACTGAAACCGGATGACAATGGCCCCGATAATTAAAACAGACGCTATCACAAACTGACTGATCACCAGTCCTTTGCGCAACCAAATTACACTGCCGCTGCTTCTTGCCGCGCCAATGCCCCGCAGCACGGCAACCGGTTTGAAGGAGGACAGGTAAAATGCCGGATAACTCCCCGCCAGCACACCCGTGAGCAAAACCAGGCCGCCGACCATGCCCCAGCCCGACCAATCCTTTGTAAAATCCAGCGCCACCTCCGTTCCGGAAATGTAGTTCAGGTAGGGTAGGGCAATGATCACCACAGGTATGGCCAGCAACACGGCTAAAAACGCCAGGACCATACTTTCACTTAAAAACTGCCCGATGAGCGCGCTTTTTGGCGCGCCGATGGCTTTTCGTACCCCCACTTCCTGTGCCCGGCGGGTGGAACGGGCAGTAGTCAGATTCATAAAATTGATACAGGCCACCAACATAATAAACCCGGCGATCAGCAACAGGATATTTAAAAACCGCGCACCGACGCCCGGCGAAAGTTCGGCGATACGTTTCGTGTCGGTGTGTATGCCGGCGACCGGTTGCAGGTGCAGCGTTTTTTTCATATTGAGTTCTTTCAACTGCGTCGCACCGTGCCGTTGCAGAAAATCGGGCAATTTGGCCTCCAGTGCTTTGGCATCGGCGCCCGGCCGAAGGCGCAGGTAGCCAAAAATAAAATTGTTGCCGGCCCAGGAGTCATCCGATCGCACAAATTCGCCGATACCGCCCGAATTCATTGACATGAAAAATTCGGGCATGATATGGCTATTACCCAATGAACCGTTGAAGATGCCGGTCACTTTAAATTTTTGCTCGCCTTGCTGCCCGCCGATATCCACACTTTGATTTAATGCCTGCGTCGTGTTGAACAGTTGCTGCGCCAGCTTCTCCGAAATGACCACCGAGTTGGGTTCGTCGAGCGCATGGCGCGGATCGCCGGATAAAAAGTGGTAATCGAATACCCGGAAAAAAGTGCTGTCTACATAAAGCCCTTGTTTTTCATAAAAAACCTTGTCGCCTAAGCGAAACAGGTTGCGTTCCACGCCGGGCGGGCTGCACACCCGGGCCGCCGTTTCCACTTCCGGGAATTCCGTTTTTAACACCGGCGCAATGGGCGGAGATAAGGTGGCCATCCGCATCGGCTCCATATCGTTGGGCATGTAAAGATCGGACGTAATCCGATAGAGCCTGTCGTTGTCATGGTGGTGTTTGTCAAAACTGTGTTGCTCCTGCACGTACAACAGAATGTACAGACAGCAGGCTGCCCCAATCGTCAGGCCAAACAGATTGATAAAGCTGAACGTTTTGTATTTCAGCAGATTGCGGATGGCGATTTTCAGATAATTGTAGAACATGACGTTAGCAGTTATTCATTTCGCAAACTTTCAATCGGATTGGCCAGCGCCGCTTTTACACTTTGTACCCCTACGGTAATCAGTGCCACCAACAGTGCCACCAACCCGGCCAAGGGAAACACCCACCAATTCAAGTCGGTGCGATGTGCAAAATTTTCCAGCCAGCGCTGCAAACCATACCAGGCCAGCGGCGTCGCGATGCCGAACGCGACGAGCACTAATTTTAAAAAATCCATCGACAGGAGTTTTACCAGGCCCGCGGTCGTGGCGCCAAGCACTTTGCGGATACCGATTTCTTTGGTGCGTTGTTCGGTAATAAACACGGCCAGACCAAAAAGCCCGAGGCAGGCAATCAGCAGGGCCAGTCCGGTGAAAAAACTGAATATTTTACCCATCCGGATCTCTGATTCAAACAAGGTGTTGTAGTCCGATTCCAGGTAACTGTATTGTAGTGGAACCTGCGGCTCGAAAGTTTTCCAAGTGTTTTTTATGTGTTGCAGGGCCGGTTCGGGGTTGCCGGGCGCCAGTCGGACGCTTACATAGTCTTTGAATACAAACCCCTTAAAAAACTGAACAATCAATGGTTTGACACCGGTTTGCATCGATTCAAAACTGAAATCCTTCATCACGCCAAGTACCCGCAGCCGTTCTTCATCTTCGGCGCCTTTGCTTTTTATCAAAAATTGCCCGACCGGCTGGCGCAATCCCAATTTTTTCACCGCCGATTCATTCATCAGTACGCCGCTGGAATCGGATGCAAAGCCTTTTCGAAAACCACTGCCCGCTGCCAGCTGTATACCGAGGGTTTGCAGGTGTTCCGCGTCCATAAGGTACCAGTTGATGTTTTCCGATTCCGATGCGCCCTCTACATTAAAATCCCGTGCCTGATACACTTGCAAACCGGGAACGCCGGACGAAAAACTGGCGCTCAGGATGCCAGGGTGGCGGGTGAGTTCGGCTTTAAATGCCTCTGTTCGTTCCTCAATTTCCCGGTCGTTTTGAATGACCAGTACATTTTCGCGGTCGAATCCCGGACTGGTATTTTTGAATACATCCACCTGATTGTGTACCACAATCGTCCCGGCAACTAAGCAAATGGAAATAACAAATTGAAAGACAACCAGTCCGTTCCGCAGTGTACTGTGTTTCCCGCCGGAAAGCAGGCTACCTTTCAGCACTTCGGCCGGACGGAATTTGGTCAGCACCAATGCCGGATAGATTCCTGCGAGCAGCGTTACAAACAACATAAGCCCGGCGCCCTGCCAAAGGATTTGTGTTATTTGAATATGCTCCAGGGAACTCAGCCAGCCGCCTGAAGATTTGACCAATACATTTTGAAACAGCTGAATAAAAATAACCGCCAAGCCGGTGGACAGGAAACTCATCAAAAACGATTCGCTCAAAAATTGCCGGATCAAATGTGCCCGGCCGGCGCCGATAACCTTTTTTATACCCACTTCTTTTGCCCGTTTGGCGCTTTGTGCGGTATACAAGTTAACATAGTTGATACATGCGACCACCAGGATAAAAAACGCGACGACCAGGAAAATTTGAATGTAGGTGTTATTGCCGTTGGGGCGCATTTCCCGCAGCAAATTCGAATGCAGGTGAATATCGGTAAGCGGTTGAAGCCGGAAGGCCGCCTGATTGCCATCGGCCCGGAATTTTTCAGCGGAAGCATAACCCATTTCAGGCAGCACATATTCGGTATTGATTCGTTCCAGGCCCTTTTGTATTTCCTGGGTTGGTCCGGCAGGAATCAACGCATACGTGTGCATTATATACCACTGCCAATCGCGGTTGCGGTGCAAGTCGTCGGGGTAGGTAGAAGAAGAAATCAGGTATTCAAACTGAAAATGTGCATTCGCGGGTTGGTCTTTTACAATACCCGTCACCTTCCAGCTGGTTCCGGCGTCTTTACCGCCCAGAATGGTGCGCCCAAGGATTTGTTGCGGATCGGAAGCGGCATCTCCAAAATAACGTGTTGCAGCCGATTGCGTCAGTACTGCCGAAACGGGGTCCCGCAATGCGGTCGCCGGGTCGCCGGCCAGCAGCATATTGCCGAATACCTTGAAAAAGCTTTCATCTGCGGCGTACACATTGGTTTCCCGAAATATTTTATCCCTGTCGTCGGCAGGCCGCATGGTAAAATCGCTCCATTTATAAACGCGGCAGGCGGCTTCCACACCCGGCACTTTGTCCACGATGGTTTCGGCCAACGGGGGTGGGGTAGTGGCCATGTGTACTTCTTTGCCCGACCAGTTGCGGTAAGTGGTCAACCGGTATACGTGTTCGGCATTGGGATAAAAACGGTCGAAACTTTGTTCATATCCCACATACTGCAAAATCAGCAAAGTGGCCGCTATACCAATAGATAACCCCAAAATATTCAGGCTGGAAATCAACCTGTTTTGGATCAAATTCCGCCAGGCAATCTTAAAAAATTGAAAAATCATCGTGCTGTCAGGTTTTTATTCATTGCGCAAACTATTAATCGGATTGGCCAGCGCCGCTTTTAAACTTTCAAAACTGACCGTCAAAAAAGCAACGGAAGCAGCCACCGCGCCGGCTACTGCAAATACCCACCAGCCGATGTCGATCCGGTAGGCAAAATCTTCCAGCCACTGTTGCATAAAATACCAGGCGATTGGCGAGGCGATCAACAGGGCAATACCAACCAGTTTCAGGAAGTCTTTTGATATAAGCAGCAGCAACCCGGTTACCGTGGCGCCCAGCACTTTCCGGATACCGATTTCTTTCACCCGTTGTTGCACCACGAAGGTGGTGAGGCCGAACAAACCCAAACAGCCGATCAGAATCGCCAACAAAGCAAAAATGATAAAAATACTGCCCTGGCGTTGTTCCGCCTCGTATAACTGGCCGTATTGCTCGTCGAGAAACTGATAATCGAACGGATACTCCGGCAGAAACTTTTGCCAGGTGGATTTTAACTGGGCCAGGCCGGCATCAATATTTGCCCCATCCATTTTGACAGAAATGAAACTGAATTGCGTGCTGTCCCGGGGGATATAAAATATCATCGGTTGGATTTCCTGGTGCAGGGACTCAAAATTAAAGTCTTTCAATATGCCCACGATACGCGCATCGCGGTTGCCGTAATTGATACGTTTGTCTACGGCTTCCTGAGGCGATTTCCAGCCGATCATTTTCGCGGCGGATTCATTTACGATAAAAGACTCCGTCCGGTCGCTTCCAATATCCTGCAAATAGAATCTTCCGGCTGCCATTTCGAGCCCGTAGGTCTGTGCAAAGCGGTGGTCTACGGTCACAAATTTCAGGTCTACCTGGCTTTGCTCCAGCGAGTCGGTGTCCAACTGTGCTTTTGCCGAGCCAAAACTGTCGAGCAGCCTTCCTGATGGCAACCGGCTGCTACGGGTCACATTTTTAATCGCGGGATTGGACAATATTTCATTTCGGAAGCTTTCGTACCGGGGCGCCAGGTCGTTGTAGAAAAATGCGGTGACGACGTGGTCTTTGTTTAATCCCAGTTTTTTGTCCTGTAAAAATTGCAGTTGCCGGAAAACCACCACGGTAGCGATAATAAGCGCTACGGAAACGGCAAACTGACCGACTACCAATATTTTCCGCAGGCCGGCGCCACCACCGCGACCTTGATTTTCACTTTTTATAATCGACAACGGTTTCAGCGCCGACAAATAGAACGCCGGATACAGACCGGCTAACAAACCTGTCACGCCCGCCAGCAGTAAAAGTAGCCCCGGCGCGGCCCACAAGGCCCCGTCCGGTATCAGCAGTTCCTGCCCCAGCAACTTGTTCACCAAAGGCAAAGTAATGCGGGCAAGCCCAAATGCCAGCGTGGCAGCAAGCAGCGACAACAGTATGGACTCGCTCAAGAATTGCAGCAGAATTTCCCGTTGTAATGCGCCCACCACTTTTCGCACCCCGATTTCCTTCGCCCGTACCGCCGAACGGGCCGTCGACAGGTTCATATAATTGATACAGGCAATAAGCAATACAAACAGGGCAATTATAGAAAAAATATAGACCCGGCGTATATCGCCATTTTCTTCAATTTCCGAATCGAGGTGGCTCTTCAGGTGAATATCGGTCAGCGGCTCCAGGTGCAGGCTGGTAAAACTGGACGGCTTGGGATTATTTGCCGCAGTAGCCATGGTTTGCATGTGCTTGTCTAAGAAGGCTGGGAATTGAGCCTCCAGGTTCCGGGCAGGATAGTTTTTCGGCAACAGGGCGAAAGTGGAAAAAGAATTGTTACCCCAATTGGTGCGCAACCGTTCCACCCCGTACACCAGCGTATCATTAAGGGTGCTGAACGATACCAGCATGGCCGGGTGAAAATGTGAATTGTACGGAAAATCGCGGAAGACCCCCGTCACCTTCAAATCAAACCGGCCGCTAAAACGCAGAATCTGGTTGATCGGATCGGCTTCGCCAAAGTATTTTTGCGCGGTGGTTTCATTGAGCAACAGAGTATACGGTTCGTTCAGCGCGGAGGCCGGATTGCCGGACTGGAGCGGGATGTCGAATACCTGGAACACATTCGGTTCGGCATAAAACATCTGATCTTCTGAAAAAAAACGTTCACCGATCCGCACCGTTGTACTTGTTTGTAACAACCGCGTGACTTCCTCCATATCCGGGAAATCATTTTTTAACAAAGGGCCGAAAGGTGGCGCCAGGTGGCCCAAATGCAACTGTTCGGAGCCGTCTTTATTAAAAAATTTGCGGCTAAAACGCCAGATACGTTCCGACTTTTCGTGGTACCGGTCGAAACTGAGTTCATTCCAGATGTATAACCCGATCAGCAGGCAGCAAGCTAGTCCGATAGTGAGGCCGAACAGGTTGATAAAACTGAAACTTTTGTTCCGCAATAAGTTGCGGACGGCGATTTTGATATAGTTTTGAAACATGGTAATAATGGCTAAAAACTACTCGTTGCGAAGGGAATTCACCGGATTATCCAATGCTACTTTTATACTTTGAACGCTCACTGTCAAAAATGCAATGGCAACCGCCCCGGCGCCAGACAGGGCAAATACCCACCATTCCAGGGAAATCCGGTAGGCGAAGTTATCCAACCATTGCGACATGAAATACCAGGCTAAGGGCACGGCAATAACGGTAGCGATCAAAACCAATCGTACAAAATCCCTTGACAATAAGCCGGTTATCGCGGGCACGGACGCACCCAATACGCGGCGAATTCCAATTTCACGGGTGCGATTGACCGCCGCCAATGCTGCCAGACCAAACAGGCCGAGGCAAGCCAGGAAGATGGAAATACCACCCGCCCAGCCGATAATTTTACTCCAACGTTGTTCGGCGCGGTAGAATTTATTCAAATCCTCATCCAGAAAACTGTATTTAAACGGTACATCGGCTACCAACCCGCTCCAGGTTTTTTCCAGGGCAGAGAGGGCAGGGGCAGGGTCGCCGGCGTTCAGCCGCACCAAAAACCTGAACGGTTGATAGTCGGCAAACTGGTGGAACAATTGCGGCTTGATCTCTTCCTTGAACGGCCTGAAGTGAAAGTTTTTGACAACACCAATAACCACCGGCTGGGCAGAACCTTCTTTTTCGTAGTAACCCGACAGTTGTTGTCCGATAGCCGTTTCATTGGTCCAGTTAAAATTCCGGACGAATGCTTCGTTTACAATCACGGAGTTGATAGTATCTGCGGCTATTGCAGGATTGAAATTCCGACCGGTAAGCAGTGGGATTCCCATAACGCCGAGATAGTCTTTATCCACAAAATACTCGTAAGCCTCCTTGGATTGTCCCTGGAAATTCCAACTGGAGAGACTCCAGCCCATTCCTGCTCCCAGGCTTATTTCGGAGCCGGTAACCCCCAAAACACCGGGCTGCGCGCGAACGGATTGAAGAAATAACGGATATACTTTTTTAGTATCCACCCGGTTTGCGTCGATGACCACCACATTTTCTTTTTGAAATCCCGGGTGCTGAGATTGCATAAAATGCAACTGTCGAAGGATGACCAGGGTAGAAATAATTAATCCGACAGAAAGCACGAATTGAAAAGTCACCAGGGATTTGGTAAACAGATTGGAGCCGCCAAGCCTGACCTTGCTTTTTAAAACTTCCAGGGGTTTAAAACCGGATAAAGTAAGCGCCGGATAACTGCCTGCCAGTAGCCCCACCAGCAGCACTAAGCCGCCGGTCAACCACCCGATTTCCGGATACATTTTTATTGAAAATACCAATTCACGCCCGGATAAGTCATTAAAATAGGGCAACAAGGTTTGTCCTAATACGACGCCCAATACCGCAGAAATGGCGACCAGCAGCATGGCTTCTGTCAAAAATTGTCCGACCAGTTGCACCCGGCTGCTGCCCACCACCTTGCGCACACCGACTTCTCTGGCCCGGCGCGCCGACCGGCCAATGGCCAGGGTTGTAAAATTGATGCAGGCGATAAGCAGTACGCCACCGGCAATAGCGAGCAAAATCCAGATATGTTCCGGGTCGGTAGGCGGTACATCGCCACCAACTATTTTCATATTGGTATGCATGTCGCGCAGTGGTTGCATGCCATACCGGACCGGGGCGTCGCCGCCTTTCCAGTACCCCAATTCGCGTAGTTCGTTTTCTTCGTTTGGATAGTATTTGCGGCGAAATTGCAGCAAACGCTCCGCATCGTTGGCCAGGCCGCTGCCCGGGCGCAATTGAACAAAGGTTTGATAGGCAGAATGATTCCAGCTGTTTTTGCGTCCGGCATTTTCGGGCCGGTTTTCCCAATATTGGAAATTCCCCAACAATTCGAACACCATGGTCGAATTGACCGGCAGGTTTTTTGCCACAGCCGTGACTTTAAAAGGGACATAATTTTCGCCATATTTGATTTCAAGCGTGCGGCCGGTCGGGTTGGATTCCCCAAAAAGTTGCAAAGCGGTTTTTTCAGTGATGACCAGACTATTCTGTTCGAGCAGCGCGGTGGATGAATCGCCGTAAAGCAGCGGGAAATCGAATACTTGAAAAAATTCAGGATCAGCGAAAGAGATACCCAGATGGTGTATGTTGTCGTCCGTTCGCACCAATTCTTCCCCCCAATCTTCCCGTATCCGAACAACTTGCTCCACTTCAGGAAAGTCGGCCTTGATAGCCGGGCCAAGCGGCATAGGCAGGTAAATGTCGCCTTCCGGTTCTTTACCGCTCATTGGCGCGGTCCAGCGGTACATGCGATAAGTACGGTCGGCCTTTTTGTGGAACCGGTCGAAACTAAACTCATTGACGGCATACAGCAGGAACAAACTGAAACAAGCCAGGCCGATACTCAGGCCGATCACATTGATAAAGGTCAGGCCCTTTTGTTTCAGGAGGTTGCGAACGGCGATTTTGATGTAATTGTATATCATAGCTATTATGTTTATTCGCTCCGCAAACTTTTCACCGGATTAGAACCGGCCGCCCTTAGTGCGTGATAACCCGTTGTGAGTAGCGTCAGCAACACCACCAAAAAGAAGGCCGCGCCATACAATCCAAAGTTCATACTGGTGTGATAGGCAAAGGTTTCCAGCCATTTTTGCATAAAATACCAGGCGACTAAAAAGGCGGGAATGGTAGCCGCCACTACCAGCAGCACAAAGTTTCGGGTGAGCAGAAAGACAATATCGGTTGTGGCTGCGCCGAGTACCCGGCGGACGCCAATCTCTTTCGTCCGTTGTTCGGCAGTGAAGGAGGCCAGTCCCAACAAACCGAGACAGGCAACGAAAATCATCAGCGCGCTGAAGAGCGTGAAAATCCGCGCCCGGATCTGGTCGGCACGGTAGAGTTCCATAAAAGACGCATCCACAAAATCGTAATCGAACGGTGTATTGGGAAAAATTTCCTGCCAGGTTTTTTCCACAAAACCGATCGTCTGACTCAAATCTGCGGGGTTTTTCGGGTTGATGCGCACATGTACGATCGGATTATTGACTTGCGGGTAAAACAACAGCGGCGAAATCGGCTCATACAGCGATCGCTGGTGAAAATCCTTAACCACGCCTACAACCCGAAAAATGGGCAGGGTATCATCGGTGCCAAACTGAAATTTACGCCCGATCGGGTCATTCCAGCCGAGCCGTTTGACCATTGCTTCGTTGACTAATACGGCTGCCGTACTATCCGTTGGATAATCCAGACTGAAATTTCTGCCGGCGCTAAATTTGGCCCCCAGCGTCGGGAAATAATCAAAGTCGACGCCATACATGTCGACGCCGTATTGCTCCAGCCGGCCCTCCGAATTTTCGGCGTTTATCAGGTTTTTGCCATACCCCTGGCCGGGTGTCGTGGTGCAGGTGCCGATAGCGGTGATTTTAGGGTTTTGCAATAGTTTTTGCCGGATAATGCCGTATTTTTCTCGTGCTGCCCGCCCTTCCAGCGAAAAAGTCATGATATTTTCCTTATCGAAACCGAGGTCTTTTACGCGCAAATAATGCATCTGATCGTAAATAATACCGGTACCGATCAACATAAAAATCGTGATGGCGAATTGCACAATCACCAGCGTTTTCCGTAGGGCGGGATTGCCCGAACCCTTGCCCAAGGCGCCTTTCAGCACTTTTATCGGCTCGAAGCCCGACAAATAAAAAGCCGGATAACTGCCACCCAATATGCCCGTTAGTAATACGATGCCAAGTGCGCCGAAGAACACCGGCGGACTGAAAAAAAGGTCCCTGCTCAGGTTCAGATCAAACGTTTTATTAAACACCGGCAACAACAGTACGGCGAGTATAAAACTGAGCAATAAAGCGATTGCCGTAAACAAAACCGATTCGGACAGGAACTGTCCGATGAGTTGCCGCCGTTCCGAGCCGAGCACCTTTCGTACACCCACCTCCATTGCCCGCCGGGTAGCCCTTGCGGTGGCCAGATTCATGTAATTGATACAGGCGATAAGCAGCATAAAGAGCGCCACTGCTCCGAAGATGTATAAAAAACCCGCTTCGCCCGAAGGTTCCGCTTCCCCTTCGAAACTGGAGTTCAGGTGAATACTTTTTAAAGGCAGCAGTTCGTATTTGACCGTGACACCGTATTCATCAAAAATGATCGCGACATGTTTTTTAATCACTTCCGGCAACTTGGCGGCGAAGGCGGCCGGGTCGGCATCCGGTTTCAGCAGCACGTACGAATAGATGTTGAAACTACCCCAGGAACCCGCATCGGGTCGCATCAAATCGGGGATGGAGTTGGCTGAAATCATCGCATCGGCGATGAGATGCGAATAACGCGGCATATCGCGGTACACGCCGGTTACTTTGTATTCGCGGTCGCCGGGCGTTTTAAGCACCTCACCCACCGGGTTTTGGTCGCCGAAAATTCGTTTAGCCACCGATTCGTTTAAAACGATGGAATTCGGTTCGCGGAGCGCCAGTTTACCGTCGCCCTGAATGAAATCAAAACTGAAAACATCGGAAACGGTGGAGTCTGCCAGATATACTTTCTCCTCAAAGAAAAACCGGTCTTTATATTCAAACCGGGTGCGTCCATTGGGAATAAAACGCACGAACTCTTCCACTTCCGGGTAATCCTGTTTCAGTTGCAGGGCCAGGGGATTTTGCGTCACCGCCCAGCGAAACTGGTTGTCCGGTTCAGCGATTTCCGATGAAATACGATAAATCCGGTCCGCTTTTTCGTGATAAGTGTCAAAACGGGTTTCTTCTGTCAGAAACAGCAGGATAAACAAGGTAGCAGTGATCCCTATGGTAAGGCCAAGAATATTGAGTATGGCATAGCCGGGTTGTAAACGAAAATTCCGGAGCGCAATTTTTAAATAATTTCCGATCATGTTTAGTGTTTTATTGGCTCAGGCCAAGTGCCAGCCATGTATTTATTCGCTCCGCAAGGAACGAACAGGATTTGCCAATGCGGCTTTTACGCTTTGAAAACTGATAGTAAGAAAAGAAATACCCATGACCAAAAGGCCTGCCAGCGCGAAAACCCACCAGGAAAGTTCAATGCGGTAAGGGAAATCGCTTAGCCATTGGCGGGTGGCCCACCAGGCTAGGGGAGCAGCCAAAAGTATCCCGGTGAGCACTAATTTCAGATAATCCTGCGAGAGCAGGCCGACGATATTTCCGGCCGTGGCACCGAGTACCTTGCGTACGCCGATTTCTTTTACCCGACGCTCAGCGGTAAAAGTAGCCAGCCCGAACAAGCCGAGGCAGGAAATAAATACGGCCAGAATGGCAAACAAAGAAGCCAGACGGCTGATGATAGATTCACTTTTGTACAACTCGTCGTAGGCGATATCCGCAAATTCGTATTCGAAAGGATAAACCGGGCTGTATTTTTTACAAACGTTTTCAATATTGCTCAGGACTTCCGCAGTATTCCTGCTATCGATCCGGACACTTGCCGTCCAGACGTATGGACTATTCATTGTCAGTATCAGCGGTTGCAGTTTTTCTTTCAGGCTGGTAAAATGGAAGTCTTTAACCACGCCGATGATTTGCCCCTCCTTACCCCAACCTTTTAAACGTTGTCCGACTACCGGGGCTTTTAGCCCCATTTCCGTCACGGCCAGTTCGTTAACGATAAAATTTGCACTGTCGCCAGGGTGTTCGGTTGAAAAATCGCGACCTTCCAGCAATGGGGCGCCAATGGTGGAGAGATAATCCGGAGCGACATTTTCATAAACAAACATGCGATCGTCTTCCGGATTTTTTCCGGCCCATGCGAAATTGCCGGAAGCATTGATAAATCCAGTAAGCGGGGAGTGGGAAGCCGAAACGGCTTGCACACCGGGAACGTTTTTGAGATCGGAACTGAAAGTAGCGTACTTGCTTTGAATTTCATGGTTCATTGTCACGAAAAGAAGCCGTTCGCGTTCGTAACCCAGGGTTTTGTTTTGCAAATAGTTCAGTTGCTGTTGCACAACCAGCATACTAACCACCATAAAAATCGCCACACCAAATTGGGACACTACAAGCAACTTTCTCAACAACACGCCGCGTTGTGTTTTATCAAATTGCCCTTTGAGCACCGCTACCGGCCGGAAGGCTGACAGCACAAAGGCGGGGTAAGTGCCTGCCAACAGGCTAGTTAGCAACACTATGCCGCTCAGTGTAAACCATGCGCCCGGATCGTCATAGAGCAAACGAATTGTTTTGCCGGTAAATTGATTAAACGCAGGCAATACGACCTCAATGGCGAGAACTGCCATAGCAGCAGCCAGCAAACAAAAAAGCAGCGCTTCGGCATTGAACTGGAAGATCAGGGCCCGTTTGCCGGCTCCCACAACTTTTTTTACGCCGACTTCACGCGCCCGCACGGTCGCGCGGGCGGTGGACAGGTTCATAAAATTGATGCAGGCGAGCAACAAAACCAGTAAACCGATGATGCCGAACAAACGTACGTATTCCATCCGGCCACCACCTTGGTATACCCCGTTTTTAAAGTCTGTTTTCAGGTAAATATCGGTAAGCGGCTGGAGGAATAAATCCACGTTGTCCTGATCGCTATGTTGTCGTACGATATTTTTTATTTTTTGATTAACAGATTGGATATCAGCATTTTCATTAAGCATCACGTAGGTGTGCAATCCGTTATTGTTCCATTGTTGCGCCCATGCGTTGCGTTGGATAAATTCTTTGTAAGGCAGTAAAAAATCAAATTTGAACACCGTGTTCGAGGGAATATCAGCCATCACACCCGTCACCTCGAAATTGGAAAAATTAGCTACCCGGAGTACCTTACCCATCGGCTCGGCTCCGGGGAAAAGTTTATTGGCCAACCGTTGCGAGATAACGATCGTGTTAGGCCTGCTCAAGGCCGATTCTTTATTGCCTTTCAACAACGGGAAGCTGAACATTTTCAAAAAATCTTCCCCTACGTAACGCCCTTCTTCTTTTACCGATTGGTTATCGTAACTGATCAGGGTGTTCGTCCACCAGTCCATGCTGGATACATAAACCAGTTCGGGAACCTCATTTTTCAGCGCTTCTCCCAGCAAGCCCGGCACTTCCGCCTGCGTCGCTATTTCACCGTTGGAATGGGTCTGGTTTTCCATGACCCGGTAAATGCGGGGGCCGAATTCATGGAATTTGTCATAGCTCGTTTCGTCTTTTATCCAAAGGCCGATAAGCAAAAAACAACCCAGTCCTACGCTCAAACCCAGCAGGTTTACGGCGGAAAAGGTTTTGTATTTCAGCAGGTTGCGAAATGTGACCTTGATGAAATTTCTGAACATGGCGGGATGACATTTGATGAACAGTTATTCACTTCTCAAACTTTCTACCGGATTATTCAACGCAGCCCGTACACTTTGAACACTAACGGTCAAAAATGCGATACCGACGGCGATCAGCCCCGCCGCAGCAAATACCCACCATTGTAATTCAATCCGGTACGAAAAATCGGCCAGCCATTGGTTCAGCAAAAGCCACGCGACCGGGGCGGCAAGAACCAACGCAACCGCCACCAACCGCACAAAATCTTTGGATAACAAACCCACGATGCCGGCAACCGACGCGCCCAGTACCTTTCGGATACCGATTTCTTTGGTGCGTTGCACAATGCTGTATGTGGCAAGCCCGAAAAGACCCAGGCAGGCTAAAAAAATTGCCAGCCCGGAAAAAGTGGACACCAGGCGGGCCGTTTGAATTTCCGTGCGGTACATTTTATCATATTCCTCATCCAGAAAATGATAACTGAAAGGCCGGTGCGGCGCCAGCGCGGTCCATTTGTTCTCTATAAATTGTAAGGTGCCCGGCAGGTCGTTTCCGCTTATTTTGACTAACAAAGTCTGTCCCCAGGTATCCGGAAAAACCACCAGATTGCCGATGGGCTCATGCAGAGATGAAAAGTGAAAATCCTGCATCACACCCTTGATTTCTGACGGCCCCTGGAAGTTTACTAATTTGCCGACGGCTTCCTCCGGCGTCCAGTTGAACAGCCGCGCCTGTGTTTCATTGATCAGGATGGGGAAGGCGGACAGTGTATCCAACCCTTTTTGACGCCGGCGAACCAGTTCCACGTCGGCACGGCCCAATTCCTTTCCGGCCACCATTTTAATGTTCATGGTCCGGATAAAATCCTCGTCCGCGGGCAACGCCTGCACGGCGCTCCAGTTGCCGCCCGAGGCAGATTTATCTATGCCGTAGCCACCCTCGATATGAACCGGCGTTTCGTATACCAAACTCGCCGAACGAATATTGTTGTTTTGAAGAAGAACCGATTTGATAGATTCCAGTTTGTCTACAATGGTCTGGTCGGTAGCTAATGTGAGCACTTGCTCTTTATCGAATCCCAGTTTTTTGTGTTGAATAAAATGCAGTTGTTGCTGCAAAACGATCGTGCTGATGATGAGCAAAACGGAAATACTGAATTGCAGTACGATGAGTGATTTGCGCAGCCAAATGCCCGATGCGCTGGATTTGAATTGCCCTTTCAGCACTTTTACCGGTTGAAACTGTGAGATAACGAGTGCCGGCCAGGCGCCGGCCAGCAAACCGGTCACCGCTCCAAACGCCAGCAGGGCCAGCACGGCTGCCGGTTGGAACAAGGTGGCAAATTCGAGCGGCCGGTCGAGCAGACGGCCAAAAAGCGGCAAGAGCGGCGCGGTCAGGGCATAACTGAACGCCAGGGCAATACCCGTCAGAATCCCGGCCTCGCCGATATGTTGCCAGAACAACTGCATCCTGCCGGCGCCGAGTACTTTCTGAACGCCTACTTCGCGGGCCCGGTCGGCGCCCACCGCCGTACTCAAATTTACATAAGTAATGCCGCTGATGAGCAGGATAAACAACCCGACGGCGCCCAGGATATACAAATACCGGATGTCGCCGTTGGGTTCAAATTTGTTCGCCACCGCAGAACGCAAATGCACATCGCGCAGCGGCTCTAATTTGTAGGACAAGGCAGCGTCGCCGCTTAGATTTAGTTCGCCGGCAAACTGTTTCATATAGGCCGGAATTTTGGCCTGCATAGTTTCTCTTGCCCCGGGTGCGCGCAGGAGCAGGTAAGCGCCGTAATTCGCGTTCCACCAGGTAGCCCGTTCCGGGGTCATATCCCGCAATCCGACTAACGATCCGATAAAACCGGGTTTGAGTTGGGAGTTGGACGGCGGATCGGCCATCACCCCGGTGACGACATAATCGCCCGAGGCGCCAACAGACAGGGTTTTTCCCATGGGGTCCGATGCGCCAAAATATTTTTTCGCCATACTTTCGGTCAATACGACCTGCTTGGGTGCATGCAGGGCCGTTTTGGGATTTCCGGCCAGGAGCGGAAAACTGAATATCTCGAAAAAAGTACTGTCGGCGAAGTAAAAAGCCTCCTCTTCAAATAGTTTGTCGCCGTATTTGACCACCTGCGTAAACAAATTGATCCGAACGCCGCTTTCCACTTCCGGGAAATCGCGCCGGAAAGACGGCACTACTTTGTTGCCCGTAACGCCTACTTCCTGTGTTTCTCCGTCGGTGCGGTATGCCATGACGACCCGCACAATCCGGTCGGCTTTTTCGTGAAAAGCATCATAAGCCAGTTCATGATGCAGGTACAAACCGATCAGTAAACAAGCGGTAATACCAACGGTCAGTCCGGTCAACTTAATGGCCGTAAAAAGTTTGTTTTTGACCAGGCTTCGGAAACTGAGTTTGAGGTGATTTTTGAACATCGTTTCAGTTGAGTTTGGTTAGCAATTACTCACTTCTTAAACTTTTCACCGGGTTGGCCAGCGCGGCCTTTACACTTTGGTAGCCCACCGTCAGCACCGCAATCACTACCGCGGCAAATCCCGCCAGGGCAAAAACCCACCATTTGATTTCAACCCGGAAGGCAAAGTTTTCCAGCCACCGGTGCATAAAGTACCAGGCCGGCGGCGTGGCCACGACCAGGGAAATAAACACGAGTTTCAAAAAATCCTGCGACAACAAACCGATAATGCCGCCCAGGCTTGCACCCAGCACTTTTCGCACGCCGATTTCTTTGGTGCGTTGTTCTGCCGTGAAGGCGGCCAAACCAAACAGTCCCAGACAGGAAATCAGTACGGCCAGTATGGCGAAAATACCTGCGATGGTTCCGATCCGCTGTTCGGCGGCGTACATGCGCGCAAAGGCATCGTCCATAAACCGGTAACCGAAGGGCTGCTCGGGCGCCATCGTTTTCCAACTGCGCTCCATGGCCGCGATCAGCGACTGGCTTTCGGTGGCCTGGTACCGGATCGTCATGGCGCCTGTGGAGTTGCCCAGCGACAGTGACAAGGCGCCGATATTGTCGCGCAGACTGGCAAAATGGAAGTTTTTGACCACGCCGATCACCGTGTATTCGACAAAATCCTCCGGTTTGGGTTGGCCGTTTATACGGCCGGACACGCCGTACACTTTTTTACCGATGGGTTGATCGGGGTAGCCGAACAACTCGGCGGCCCGTTCATTCAGTACGATCGCCGTGCTGTCGGAGGGGTGTGCGGCCGGGTCAAAGTACCGGCCGGTTTTCAGTTCAAGCCCAAGTGTTTTGAGGTAATCTTTGTCCACCCGCCAGTTTTGCATATTGACCGACTGGTCTTCGCGGAACTCCCGGATTTTAGAAAAAGTATTGTCGTTGCGGTTGGACGGCACCGGCAGAAAACCCGAGACAGAAGCGGCTTCTACTCCCGGTTGATTCAGCATGTCCTGTTTGAAGGCCTGAATATTGTCGCCCAGGGCATACGCATCGTCGATGATCAGTACTTGTTCTTTTTGGAACCCCAGTTTTTTGTGCTGAATAAAATTCATCTGTTGGTACACCAATGCCGTGGCGATAATCAGCACGATGGCGGTGCTAAACTGAAATACCACCAGTGCACTGCGCAGGCGCCCGCCACCTGCTCTTCCCGTTGTTTGAGATTTAAGCACTTTTATGGCGTCGAAGGCGGACAGGAAAAAAGCGGGATATATACCGGCCATAATGCCGATGACGCCTATACTGGCTACAATGGATATCCAAAACAAGGGTTGGCTCCAGGGCATTTCCATCGGCCGGTTCGTCAGGTCGCTGAATGCCGGCAATGCTGTAGCCGTGATCAGTACGGCTAATGCCATAGCCAAAGCAGCCAGCAAAGTGGTTTCGCTCAAAAACTGCCGGATAAGTGCTGAACGCTGACTTCCCAGTACCTTACGCACGCCGATTTCCCTGGCCCGGTGCGCCGAGCGGGCGGTAGACAGGTTCATAAAATTGATACAGGCGATCAGGAGGATAAAAGCCGCGATGGCTGAAAAAATCCAGACATACTGGATATTGCCGTTGGGCTGGAATTCCGCCGTCAGGTCGGAATGCAGGTGTATATCGGGTAGCCACTGCAAATTATAACGCGCGTGTTGGCCGGTTTTTTCGAGTTCCTCCAGGGTTGTTCCCATCATGCGTTGCCCCGTTTCATTTATTTTTTCTCTGGACAACGCCGCAAATTTGGCTTTGAACGATTCCGGGTCGGCGCCTTTTCGCAGCAGCAAATAAGTTTGAAAGTTATTGCTGGTGGCCCAAAGCGGCGGATCTTCTTTCACTTCCTGGTTGCCGTTTATGGCAAGCAGGAAATCGGCTTTGAAATGTGTGGCAACCGGCAGGTCTTCAAACACCCCGGATACCTGCCAGCGTTCGCGGTTGTCGAGCACCAGTGTTTGACCGAGCGCCAGCTGGGGGGAACCGAAAAATTTCTCCGCCCGGCTTTTGGAAATGGCAACCGAATGGGGCTGTGTGAGGCATTTTAACGGGTCGCCTTCTAATAATTTGGCCGGAAATACTTCAAAAAACGAACTATCTGTTGTTAAAACATCCTCTTCCCGGATATTGGGCTGGCCCAATCCGTCGCGTTTGACCAGGCAGCTGCCGTTTTGCCGGAACCGGCAGTAGGCCTGAACTTCCGGCAAGGCCTGTACGACGTCGGGACCGACAACCGATCCGACCACGGCCAGTTTAAATTCCGAGCCGCCGAATTTGATATCCGCAACCGGGCGATAAATTCGCTCGGCATTCGGGTTCCAGCGGTCGTAGCGGAGTTCGTGCGCTACAAACAACAAAATCAACATACAACAGGCGGCGCCAATGGCCAGGCCGGCAACATTGATAAAAGTGTAGGCTTTGTTTTTGCGCAAACTACGCAACGCGATTTTTAGATTGTTCTGGAACATTTGAGTCGTTTTTATTAGGCTTATTGCGGCGGGGCGCTTGGAGTGAGAAAAAAGCCGCCCACTGCAATAAGTCTATTCATTGCGAAGGCTGTTTACCGGGTTTGCCACCGCGGCTCTGACGGCCTGAAAACTAATGGTGAAAAAAGCGACTGCCAGGGCTGTGATGGCGGTGCCGGCATAAATCCACCAGGCGATATCGGTGCGGAAAACAAAGTTTTCCAACCATAGCCGCATCCCCCACCACGCCAGCGGCGCAGCCGCTAAAAAGGCTAATAAAACGAGTAGCAGAAAATCTTTGGACAAAAGGCCCACGACACTGGTTACAGAAGCGCCCAACACTTTTCGAATACCGATTTCTTTCGTCTTTTGCGCAGCAAGCAGTGAAGCCAACCCGAAAAGCCCCAAACACGAGATAAAAATGGCCAGCAAGGCGAAACTTTTGGTGATGGCGGCAAACCGGTCTTCATCCCGGTAAAATTCGGCAATCCGTTCGTCGAAGTACCGGGCGCTGTACACTTTTTCGGGAAAAACGACATCGAAGGTTTGTTTAATCGCTGCCGTGGTAGCGGCCATGTTTTCAGGCCTGATTTTAATTCCGGCTACGTCATAAAACTTTTTCCGGCAAGCCATTACGACCGGGCGCATCTGATCTCTGGCCGAACTGGCATGGAAGTCGTCCACTACGCCCACGATCGGCTTCCATGGGTTTCCACCCAGCCGGATTTCCTGGCCGATAGCCTCCTGTGGATCGGTGACGCCGAGTTTGCGCAGCAGGGTCATGTTCACCACAAATTCGCGGATCGTGTCACTTTGAGCGTACGCCCGCCCGGCTACCAAACGTAAGCCATACGTTTTCAGGTAATCCGCGTCGCCCATTTTAAGGCTGGTACTGAACGGCGCATCCTCTTTACTGCGGCCGTAGGCAAAATTGCTGTACCAGTTATTGCCGGACGACGGTACATCGGTACCAAAACTGACCGATTCAACGGCCGGAATTTGCAATAATCGGGTTTTAAATGACTCTAAACGCGTAAGTCCTGCACTATCGGAACTCAAACCGCTGATAGTGTACACCAGATATGGTTTGAACCCCAGGTCCATATTTTGAATATAGTTCATCTGGCTAACGGCAACCAACGTGCCGATAATGAGTGCCTGCGCAATACAAAACTGCGTAAAAACCAGCGCTTTGCGCAAGGATACGCCTCCGATGCTATGCGTGCTGATTTTGTTTTTGATGGCTTCTGCCGGGTCAAAACCAGCCAGCACCAATGCCGGATAAAAACCGGCGAACAGGCTCATACCGAAAGTGAGCACGACCAGAAAACCGATAAGAACCGGATCGGTCAGGAAGGGTAGCGCGTCCGGCACATCGGAAATATGCCCCAGCAGCGGCGCCAGCAAGCTGGCTAAACCGGCGCCCAGCACCACAGCGAATGCTACGGTAAGCGCCGTTTCGCCCAGAAATTGGGCGATGAGTTGTTGCCGGCTGCTGCCCAGTGTTTTGCGCACGCCGATTTCCTTGGAGCGCGATGACGCCTGCGCTGTGGCTAAATTGATAAAGTTGAAGCAAGCCATCACCAGAATCAACAACCCGATCAGCGACAAGGTCAGCAAGCGGCCCTGGGTGACGCTGTGTGTGCCAAGGTGACTAACCTGGTCGTCGAAATGTTGCTTCGCTAATGGTTGCAACACATGGTTGACCTTTACGTGGTGATTTTTGTATTCCTCCTTTCCGATACCGGCTAAAAGTGTTTCAGCCTGTCCGAATTGATCGGCCGCGCCCAGCAGCGCCCACACCTGGTCGTTGCTGCTATTGCTTCCCCATTCGGGAAAATAGCCAAACAGGTCCGGGTACTTGCGCAAGGTTTCGTACGCAACCAGCAAGTTGAATGGGAAATCTGAGTTGTCCGGCGGATTGGCGATTACGCCTTTTACCGAAACTTCTACGGTGTTGTCGAGCAGGATTGTTTTGCCGAGGGCTGTTTGCCAGTTGCCGAAACATTTTTCGGCAGTGCTTTGGGTCAGTACGGCGTCGTTCGGCGCGGTCAGGCAGGAAACCGGATCGCCGGCCAGCCATTTCCAGTCGAAAATTCGGAAGAAAGCCGGCTCGATACAGGCGGCGGTTTCCTTCATCTCGTCGGTGTCAAATTTTTGACCGACCCGGCTGCCCGGCGTAGTTGGTACGGTAATTTGTGGCTGGAACGAATGTAAACGGGCGAATTGTTCAAATTGCGGGACGCCGCTTTGTATGGCATCCATGGCAGGAAGAGGTACTCCCGGCGTGTACGAGGTTTCCTCAGCCGATACGCCCTGCGTAATGACCCGCACAATCCGGTCGAAGTGGGTGTGGTGCCGGTCGAAACTGCGCTCGTAGCGCACCAGCCGGAACAGCAGCAGACAAGCTGCAATGCTCACGGCCATACCCAATACATTGATGAGGGTATAATTGCGTTGACGCCAAAGATTGCGCCAGGCGATAATCCATGACCGCTGCCACATGGGTTGTTTTTGTTTTTGTTTGCTTAATTTTCAATTGCTTGCCCCGCTTGAATGTACGATTTCCGATTTACGATTTTGGATTGGTTCAACATTTCGTAAACATCCGCGCTTTATAAATACGCGATATGGAATAATCGTAATTCGCAAACCCAACATCGTACATTCACAGATACTGCTTCACCAAATTCTCCGTCACCACCTGGCCGTCGAGCATCCGGATGATCCGGTTTCCAAATTCGGCGCAGTATTGCGAGTGGGTCACCATGAGGATGGTGGTTCCTTCGGAGTTCAGTTGGGAGAGGATTTTCATTACTTCGTCGCCGTTAGCGCTGTCGAGGTTCCCGGTAGGTTCGTCGGCAAGGATCAGTTTCGGGCGGTTCACGATGGCCCGCGCCACGGCCACCCGTTGTTGCTGACCGCCGGAGAGCTGTTGCGGAAAGTGATTGCGGCGGTGCATGATATTCATGCCTTCCAAAAGTTCTTCCACCCGTTTTTTACGCTCCGCGGAAGCCACCTTGGTGTACAGCATGGGCAACTCGATGTTTTCATACACGGTGAGTTCGTCGATCAGGTTAAAACTCTGAAACACGAAACCCAGGTTGTGTTTGCGTACGTTGGATCGTTTGCGCTCGCTGAGGCGGCCCACTTCCTCGCCGTTGAAAAAATAATCGCCGCTGCTGGGGCTGTCGATCATGCCCAGTACGTTCAGAAGGGTGGATTTTCCGCAGCCCGAGGGGCCCATGACGGATACGAATTCCCCCTCTTTGATGTCGACATCCACCTCGTTCAGAGCGGTTGTTTCCACCTCTTCGGTGCGGTACACCTTGGCTAGTTTTACTGTTTTTATCATTACCTGAAATTTTAGAATACTATGAAAAGTTTGAAGTTTGAAGTTTGAAGTTTGAAGTTCGAACAGGGAAGGCTCGCAGGCACTTCAAACTTTCAAACTTCGAACTTCAAACTACTTGAGTACCAGTTCGTCTTTGTCGCCAAAATTCTCATACCCCGAGACAATCACGACATCGCCGGGTTGCAGACCGTCGAGCACTTCGTAAAAATTCGGGTTCTGGCGGCCGAGGCGGACGGTTCTTTTGCGGGCATTTCCGCTGGATGGATCGATCACATACACCCAATTGCCGCCGGTGGTCTGGTAAAATCCGCCACGTTGCAGCAGCATGGCCTGTTCTTCGGCGCTCAGTTCGAGTTTCACCGAAACGGATTGGCCGCGTTTGATCCCTTCCGGCGGCGCTCCCACAAAAACCATGTCGGCTTCAAATGCGCCGTTCAGCACCTGCGGGTATATCTTTTTTATCTTTAACTGGTAATTTTTGCCGGCAAACGTGAACGAACCTTCCTGCTCGTTAAACACCCGGGAGATATAAAACTCATCGATTCGCACCCGCACCTTAAAGTTGCTCAGGTCGTCTATCTGGCCGATGTTTTCGCTGCGGGCCACGCTGGCGCCCAGTTCCTTGGTGAGCCCGGACAGTTGCCCGGCAATAGGCGCCCGTACCATGAGTTGCTCCAGGCTTTGACGGGTGATCGTCAAATTACGTTGCATCAAATCGAGCGAGGAGGACATCTGTTGTTGCTGCAATTCCTGGTAGGCGCTGTCTTTTTTGATCGTTGCCCGCAACAGGCCTTTCCGGTTTTTCAGGTTGGTAACCAGCGCCTCCATTTCTTCGTACTCCACTCGGGCGATGACTTTGTCTTTCAGCAACTCCCGGTTGCGTTCCAGCCGTTTTCCATTGAGATCCAACTGGTAGTCCACGTCCACCGCCTGCTCGCGCAGGTTCAGGCTTTGTTGTTCCATGAGGATGGAGGTGTTGCGGATCTGGTTGATTTGCGAGATAATATTCGCTTCCTGATTGAGGTAGTTCACCATCAGATCGGGATTCGAGAGGCGCAAAATGGGTTGATTAGGTTTCACGAAGGCGCCGTCTTCGACGAATTTTTCCTCTACTTTTCCGCCTTCCACGGCATCGATAAACACTGTGCGCAAGGGTTGTACGACACCCGTAACCGGGATAAATTCCTGGAAATTGCCCCGGCCCACCGTGTCCACCATCAGGCGTTCGCTTTGTACATTCAGGCGGGATGTGCCGGCGTTTTTTAAAACGGTATTAATCAGCAATCCAAGGCCGCCGACAACTGCCACCAACAGCAGGATTCGTTGCCAGGTCCAACGTTTCTTTTCAATTTTTTTATCCATGGTTACGCGCTCAAATTCGTTGATAAAACTCCCGGAAAGGTAACGATGATTTTTAAAGTGAAAAGTCCGGTTGTTTACCTGCTTGAGTGCTTCAAGGGATATGCCAAAAAATGTAGATATTTGATTAGCAGATTTTTATGAAATAACAGGCGCTTAGATTGAGCCGGCAGTGTTCAAAAACGAACACCTGGTTGTTCGTATTCGGGCAAGGAGTAAATACTACTTTGACACGTTAACAAAGCGGTGACCAGTCCCCTTTAATTCCCGATACCGGCGAGCATCGGCTATGCATAATCCCGGAATCTACCCTATACCTCCTTTTCTTTCCCACTCGCGCTTGTCATCCCGCAGGGAACTGTCCGCTCTACGTCTTTGCTTATCGCATTAGGCACTGTGTTTACCCTACATTTGTTTTAAGAATAGTTCAACTATGTAAACAAAGGCGTAGAGCGGACAGTTCCCTTCGGGATGACAAGCGCACGCGGGGAGAAAAGGGGGGATAGGGTAGATTCCGGGATTATGCATAGCCGATGCTCGCCGGTATCGGGAATTAAAATTCGGTAAACAGCACTTTTTAACGTGTAAAGTAGTTTTAACCCAATTTCACAAACGCCCTATACACCTCCTGCCAGGGCGCCCAAGCGTATGTATTCCAGGAAGAATTGTGCCAGAGCAGCACAAATTCGCCGCCGTATTTTTCCGTTTGCCGGCGCAGGTGTAGCAGCCGGTCAAAACCCTGTTCGGGGGTATATCGGCGGTATTGCGCCAGGGTTACATCCATGGCCGTCAGCGGTTTTTCGCGCAGCGCCAGGGTTTGGCGGGTGAGAAAATTGAACACCGGAAAAGCACAGCAAATGCCGCAGCGGAACCCCTCGGCTTCCGGGTAGCCGAGCGTACTGTCCCATTCCATCCCGGCATCGGCCCAGCGTTGCCAGGTGTGCGGGGCGGTAAAACACAGGTAATGCTGGCGGCCACTGAGAACCGGAACAGGCGAGATTTGCCGTAAAGAGGCCAGTTCCCGTTCAAAAATAAGCGGATCGGCAAAGGCTTCCCGGGAGGGATGAAACCCCACGACGTGGCCGCGCCCGGCTATTCTTTTTATTAAATTCCGGACAAACGGATGCTCCGGATCGTAATAACAGTCAAAACCCGGCGGGCGTTTGCCCAAAAAATTAAAGTGCGAAACAAGTCCGTTTTGTTCCGAAAAATCCATCCAGTCCTCAAAAATGTCGTACGGATCGCGGGTTTTAAAAATATGATGTTGCAGCCACCAGGCCGTTTCCCGAGTATTTTTTCGCTGAAAAATACTGCCTGCCAGGGTGCGCAGCCGATCCGTGGCCGACCACCACAGCAGCGGATGGTCTACATCGTGCGAAAGGTGCAGCCAGAAGTTTTTGGGTTTACGGGGCTCGTTCCAGCCGAGTTGAACGAGTATACGCCAGAGCAATTCGGCGTATTCGTTCACGATGGGCCGATCGAGCAGATCGTTGCGGAACGCCCAGGATGCTGCGGCGGGAAAACGGCCGTACTGGTCCCGGTCGGGTTTTACGTATTCTTCCCAGCGGGTGAGCATAAAAAAGGTCGAGGCGAATACGTCGATGCCGAGGGTAATAGTTTGATTTTCAGTGGAATAATACGAACGGCCATACACCCCGGCGATGGTTTCGCCCGGCTCGAAAGGGTGGGGGAGCAGGACGGCATTTTCGGGAATATTTTCCGTTTTCAAGTATTCGAGCCCCTGGTGTTTTCCAAAAAAGTGGTCTTCGATTTGCAGGATTGATCCGTTGGGCAAGTGTAACGCATAATGCGCTATATCTGTCTGATGGATTATTTCAAAGTCAATGCCCAACAATTCATTGAACAGCACCTGGAAGACGTATTCCTTTTCTGCCGGATAATGCGGGGAGGTCAATATTTTGAGCATGATTATATGGGCTATACTATGTTAATTGCCGCATCACCCGCTCCGCCACCGTTTCCCCAATCGCCAGCGAAGCCGTAGCCGCCGGGCTTGGCGCGTTGCAGACGTTGATCACACGCGGTTTTTCCAAAATCAAAAAATCATCGTGCAGGCTCCCGTCGGGGTTGCAGGCCATGGCTCGTACGCCGCTTCGCCCCGGCACGACGTCTGCCGAACGAATTTCCGGTACCAAATGCTGCAGGGCCCGCACAAACAGCGTTTTGGACCAGGAGCGCCGCATTTCAGCCCATCCATCGCTCCAGTACCGCCGGGCCAGGCGCTGAAATCCGCGATAACCCAGGGTTTCGGCCAATTCTCTCAAATGAACATCCCACCTGGAATAACCTTCGCGCCGGAAGGCCAGCACCGCGTTGGGGCCGGCCTCGATGCCGCCGTGGATCATCCGGGTGAAATGAACGCCCAGAAACGGAAAATTCGGGTTGGGTACCGGGTATATCAGGTTTTGCACCAGGTGTTGCCGTTCCGGCAGAAGCTCGTAATATTCGCCGCGAAACGGCAGAATCCGCACCTCCGGCTCCTGGCCGGTGCGGAGGGCCATTTTATCGGAGTACAAGCCGGCGCAGTTTATGAGCAAACGGGTTCGGAAAACACGGTCTTGTGTTTCAATAATCTGGTTTTCCCGGTCCTCCACCACACGTTTGGCCTGTTGCGCGGTAAAAATGTCGGCGCCGGCAGTCCGGATCAGTTCGGCATATTTTTGAGCGACTAAGCCGTAATCCGTTATGCCGGCCTGCGGCACCCAAACGGCTTCCACCGCGCGTACGTGCGGCTCGATGTCGCGGGCTTCTTCGGGGCCAATTTTCCGGAGGCCGGCCAACCCGTTTTCAAGTCCGCGCCGGTAAATTTGATCTAATTGCCCGCGTTCGTCTTCTGTGGCGGCTACGATTATTTTGCCGCAGATATCAAAAGGCAGCCCGTGTTTGCGGCAAAAATCGAGCATCAGGGCGTACCCGTGCAGGCAGTTAGACGCGCGCAGGCTGCCCGGGCGGTAATAAATACCACTGTGCAGCACGCCGCTATTGCGGCTGCTTTGGTGCTGCGCCACCTGATTTTCCTTTTCCAAAACCGCAAGCCGCAGCCGGGGTTGCCGTTCCAGTAACTGATATGCCGTGGCAAGGCCGACAATGCCACCGCCCACAATAAGCGCATCGTAAGTGTTCAATCCGAATCTTATTTTTTAATCTGGTTGATAAAAGGTCCAAAAAAAGGCATTATTCCGAATATTTTCAGTCAAACCCGGCGCTTTGTCCGGAACAATCTTTTTCAATGCAGTTGAAATCGAACAGCGGTTCTATCTTTGCGCCCGCCAAACAAGTTATACATGAGAAATTACATTTTACTTTTCGCCCTGTTGTTCATTTCGGGGCTATTGTCGGCCCAAAAAACCGATAAAGGTACCGTACGGGGCAACATTTACGACAAAGTGACGGCCCAGCCGATTGCTTTTGCCACCGTTCAGATTGAAGGCGCCGCGATAGGTACCGCCAGCGACATCAACGGCTTCTTTTCGATCTCCAACATCCCCGTCGGTAAGTATCAATTAAAAGTAACCTACTTAGGTTATAACGACTTTTCCGCCTCGATAACCGTGACGAAAACGGATATTGTTTACCAGTCTGTTTACCTGGAAGAAAGTGGTACCAATCTTGGCGAGGTCGTCATCAGTGGCAAAAAAGAACAGGCACGTTCGGAGGTGCAGGTGTCGAAACTAACCGTCACGCCCAAACAAATTCGCTCGCTGCCCTCTGCCGGCGGCCAGGCCGATATAGCCCAGTACCTGACGGTTTTGCCGGGCGTAATCTTTACCGGCGACCAGGGCGGACAGTTGTACATCCGCGGGGGCTCGCCGGTGCAAAACCGGATTCTGCTCGACGGCATGACGATCTATAACCCTTTCCACAGCATCGGTTTTTTCTCTGTTTTTGAAACGGAACTGATCCGGAACGTGGACGTGCTCACTGGCGGGTTCAACGCGGACTACGGCGGTCGTATTTCGGCCATCGTGGATGTGAAAACCCGCGAAGGCAACCGCAAACGGCTCTCCGGGCTTGTTTCTGCCAGTCCTTTTCAGGCTAAAGCGCTCATAGAAGGACCGATCATTCCGTTGAAGGAAGAAGGCGGCGCCAGTATTTCGTTCGTTTTTACCGGAAAAAAATCCCTCATCGACCAGACGGCCAACTCCCTGTACCAGTATGTCGGCGACACGACCAAAATTTTCGGCGCGTTCGAACAGCCTGACTTGTGGAAAGATATCAACCGGAATAACCTCAAAGACACGACCTACGCAAAAGGTATTCCGTTCCGGTACAATGATTATTACGGCAAATTGTCGCTGCTGGCCGGCAACGGGAGCAAATTGAATTTTTTCGGGTTTAACTATACCGACCGGGTGAATTTTCCCATTGCGGATTTCAGCTGGCAAAGCGCCGGCGGCGGTTTCGATTTTACCCTGGTTCCCACCAACTCCAATACCATCGTCAGTGGAACGCTCACCTATTCCAAATATGAATCACAAATTCAGGAAGCCGACCGGAAAGAGCGCTCCAGCGGCATCAACGGGTTTTATGGCGGGTTGAATTTTACCAATTTCGACCGCAACAATGAACTGAAATACGGCCTCGAACTGACCGGTTTCCGCACGGATTTTACCTTTGTTAATTTCCGGGATATTCAAATCACCCAGTTTGAAAATACCTCTGAAATAGCCGCTTATGTGCGCTGGAAGCGCAAAATTGGCAACCTGGTCATCGAGCCGGGTTTCCGGATTCAATACTACCAGTCGCTCAATAACGTGTCGCCGGAGCCGCGTATCGGCCTCAAATACAACATCACGGACAGGCTGCGCTTCAAGGCTGCGGGTGGTTTATATTCGCAAAATCTGCTGTCTACCGTCAACGAACGTGATGTGGTCAATTTGTTTGTCGGATTCCTGTCAGGCCCGGAGGAAGCCGTGTATAAGGCGGGTTCTACAACCGAGCGGACCGACCACCGTCTGCAAAAATCCATTCACGGCGTAGCCGGTTTTGAGGTTGACATTACCAATAACTTTGAGGTAAATATCGAAACCTATTATAAAGACTTTACCCAATTGTTTGCGCTCAACCGGAATAAACTGACCCTGCAGGATCCGAACTTTGTGGTGGAAACAGGCAATGCTTACGGCCTGGACGTTTCGCTTAAATTAGAAGCAAAAAAATTCTACATCTGGGGTGCTTATTCCCTGGGTTATGTCAATCGTTTCGACGGTGTACAATCCTATCCGCCGGTTTTCGACCGCCGGCACAACCTGAACTTAGTGGGTACTTACATCATGGGCAAGAAAAAAGAATGGGAATTCGGCGCGCGCTGGAATATGGGCTCGGGCTTTCCTTTTACTCAAACCCAGGGCTTCTACACCAGTTATGGTTTCGACAACGGTATCGGCAGCGATGTATTGGGCGGAAACGGCGATTTGGGTATTGTTTACGCCGATGTGCGCAACGGCGGGCGATTGCCTTTTTACACGCGTCTCGACCTGTCGGTCAAACGGATCATCGAGTTTTCCAAATATGCAAAAATGGAAATCACGGCTTCCTGCACCAATGCATACAACCGGCCCAATATTTTCTATTTCGACCGGGTACGCTATACCCGCGTAAACCAACTGCCCATTCTTCCGAGTTTGAGCATGACGATGCAGTTTTAGAGGTTGTGTCATTGCTTGTCATTGAACGTCATTGGGTCATTATGCGTCATTACGCGTCATTGGAAATGACCTAATGACGCGTAATGACCCAATGACGTTCAATGACCCAATGACGAATAATGACGTTTAATGACAAACAATGACTCAATATAAACTTACCCAATATTCACACGGCGCCGGCTGCGGCTGCAAGATTGCACCCAAGGTGCTGGATAATATCTTGAAATCCGGCGAGGCGCCGCAATTTTTTCCCCAACTGCTGGTTGGCAATGAAGAGCGCGACGATGCGGCGGTGTACGACCTGGGCGACGGGACGGCCCTGGTCAGCACGACCGACTTTTTCATGCCTATTGTGGACGACCCGGAAGATTTCGGCCGCATCGCCTCCGTCAATGCGATCAGCGATGTATACGCCATGGGCGGTACGCCGCTTGTCGCCATCGCCGTATTAGGTTGGCCGATCAATACCCTGCCGGCCGAAGTGGCCAACTTAGTGGTGGAAGGCAGCCGTAAAGCCTGCGCCGAAGCGGGTATTCCCCTGGCCGGGGGGCACAGCATCGACAGCCCGGAGCCAATTTTCGGATTGGCGGTAACAGGCCGGGTTTCTATTGCGCACCTGAAAAAAAACGGCGGCGCCACACCGGGCGCCAAACTTTTTCTGACTAAACCAATCGGCGTCGGCATTCTCACGACGGCCCAGAAAAAGGGCGTGTTGCTGCCGGAACACGCAGATATTGCTCCCCAGAGCATGAAAAAACTAAACAAGATAGGGGAACGTTTCGGACAACTGTCCTACGTGCAGGCCATGACCGATGTGACGGGCTTCGGCTTACTCGGCCACCTGTCGGAAATGTGCGAAGCGAGCAATACCAGCGCGATCGTACATTTTGAGGATGTCCCGGTCATCGATCGCGATATTCTGCAATTTTATCTGGATCAAAAATGTGTGCCAGGCGGAACAAATCGCAACTGGGACAGTTACGGCCACAAAATTGCCGGCGCTTCGGAAGCGCAACGTTCGGTATTGGCTGACCCGCAAACCAGCGGCGGACTACTGGTAGCCGTAGCGCCGGGCCATGAAGCCGAATTCCAGCGTGTCGCTGCCGAAGCAGGTTGCATCATGGAGCCGCTGGGTTTTATGATTGAGCAACAACCGGTATTGATTACTGTGGTGTAGTTTTTCAACAGTAAACCCAGGCAGAAAGGGATTTGGGCAACAACTACTGGCCGCTTGTGCTATTCACCGGGTGACTTCAAGTCACCCGGTGAATATACCCTAAGATTTATACCTTAATTTCCCCCCTTTGGTTTGTCTGAAATCGGTTTAAGCGTCGGGTCGAAGGAGCCGGGTCTGCCAGTGCTAACACCGACCGGCGCCCCTGTAACGCCAGGTTTGAGGGGCTTGTTCCGTTCTGATTCCGGTAAAGCATTCCATGCTTCCATTGATTGGGCGAACGTAGTGGAAACCTCATTCATGATGGGCTGCATGCGCTCTTTCACTTTCGACAACCCCAAGGTGGTGTTGCTCAGGGCCTCAAATGCCGTTTTTACCGAATCCTCTGTAATATTTCCATCCGAATATCCTTGAATCAGGGAATCCAGCCGGGTCGTTACATCCTGACACATCGTTTTAACAACAATGCTCCGGTCGTTTATGGCGCGGGCCTTGGTAATCAATTCGCCAAGTCTGTATTCCGGGTTATTTTGAAAACCCATAGGAGCCGTCTCCATTGTTTTGAGTAAAGCGGCGGATTGTTGCGAAAAAGAGTCAAGATCAGGCATAACTTGTTTCATTTTGACTAATTCGGCTTCCATATTGCCCACCAACTCCTGGTTCACTTGCCGGCACGAAGCCATTAAAAAAAGTGCAGCCCCGATGGTCAGTAAAAAAATGTTTTTCATGCTGAAAAGTGCTTTTTCTTATATGAAATAAACTCTGTTTGAATTTGCGCGGCAAAGGTAGGGCTTCCTGCGCTCTTTTTGCAGGCGGGCTTTTTTAATATGAAGTCGGGTCACCGAATTTTAACCCTGCGTTGTTTTGTTACCTTTGCGCCCTTAACGGAGTGTGTTTCCATTTTTCTTTTTACAAAACAGCCGAACTTATGCAACCATCGTTTGCCAAAAAATATATAAACGTGTTCCTCGGATTGGGTAGCAACCAGGGCGACCGGGCAGCCAACCTGAAAACAGCCGCAGCGCTGATATCCAAACACATAGGCAAAATAGCCAAACAAAGCCATGTGTATGAAACCCAGCCCTGGGGCAATACGGATCAGGAATCGTTCCTCAATCAGGTGATCATGATCAACACGACCCTCGACCCGAGGGGGCTGCTCGACGCTTCCAACAAGATTGAGAAGGAAATGGGCCGGATCAAAAAAGAAAAATGGGGCCCGCGTATCATTGATATCGACATCCTTTTCTACGGTAAACGGGTGGTGCGCGACAAAGGACTGGAAATACCGCACCCGGAACTCCATAAACGCGCCTTTGTATTGGTGCCGTTGATGGAGATCGCCCCCGAACTGGAGCATCCCGTACTCAACCAACCCATCGACGAACTCTACATGGCCTGCGATGACCAGTCTGAAGTAGTCATGCTTTAACGGTTGACGGTGGACGGTGGACGGTGGACGGCTTACAGGTGGCTACGCCACCTGCAACGCAAGCCACCGTCTCCCGTCCACCGTCCACCGTCTCCCGTCTCCCGTCTCCCGTCCACCGTCTCCCGTCTCCCGTCTCCCGTCCACCGTCTCCCGTCCACCGTTTTATGAAGTATCGTTTTATCGCCATCGAAGGCAACATAGGCGCCGGCAAAACGACGTTGTGCCATCTGTTGGCAGCGCGATACAACTGTGCTTTAGTGCTGGAGCAGTTTACCGACAATCCTTTTTTGCCTTTTTTTTATGAAAACCCGGACCGGTATGCTTTTCCGGTGGAGTTGTTTTTTATGACCGAACGGCATAAACAACTGCAGGAACATTTTGCGCAGCCCGACTTGTTTCGCACGTTTACCGTTGCCGACTATTTTTTTGTAAAAACCTTGCTTTTTGCGAAAAACAACCTGGGTGGGGAGGAGTTTAGGCTGTTTAAGCACCTGTTCTCCGTATTAAACGCGACTTTCCCCAAGCCCGATCTGTTGGTATACCTGCACCGGCCGGTACCCGTATTGTTGAATCAAATTCAAAAACGCGGCCGGGATATGGAACGCCTGATCACCGGTGAATACCTGGAAGAGCTGCAAAACGCTTATCTCGACCATTTTAAATGGGAAACAGAGACGCCGGTGGTGGTACTTGAACTGGACGATGCTGATTTTCTCCAGGACGAAGTTGTCTTTCAGGCAATAACCGGATTATTAGACCGGAGATTTGAGCCGGGTGTCCAGTTTTTACCTTGGCGGGAAATGGCCTGATACAATATTTGCCGTACCGGAGTAATGTTGCATACGTTCCGCTCCCAGCATCAGGAATATAAAATAAGGGTAAAGTAAAACGTGTCCTACGTCCAAATGGGTAAACCATATCCCGGGCGACCATTTAAGCGCTACCGGCACGAGCGAGAAAACTGCTATCGGTAAGGCCTGAAGGAATAAATAACTGCCTGGATCACGTCGCCTGACATAAACAAGCCATTCCAGGGGTAGCATGAAACCCAATACCGCCAGGGCACTATGTGCCTCCACGCTGATAAAACTTTGCGTCAGGCCGGCAACAATTACAGCGGCACTCATGCCCAGCATATTCAGGAGCGTTAGCCCGCGATACGACAACACGGAAAAAAAAGACCGGGCATGTTCAATGGCTGCCTGCGAAAGTGCCCCGAGACTTAATATACTGAATATCCAACAGGCATATTTGCCTGGAAACCCCGCCCAATAAGTGAAAGCGTGACCCAAAAACGGCCCCAAAACCGACGAAATAGTCATCAAGGCGAAAAAACGGATCATCCAGCGATAGGCCGGGGCTGTTTCCTGGCGTCGCAAAAGCCGCCGGCAAGCGTAGCCGCAAATCAGCGCAATACCAAGTCCCGTAAGCGCAATGACCGGCTCAGAAATTCGAAGCGTACTTAAGTAAATATCAGGTTGCATACGGATTGCAGATTGCGGAATACGGATTGCAGATTGCGGAATAACGGGCACAAGGTACCGCCCAACCCGTAAGAATTTGTAAAAACCTGTCGGTAAATGGGAAGTTTGCTTTGATGCCTCTTCTACTTTTGTCAATTTTTAAAAAGCAGAGCCCGTCGTAGGCGCTACACCCCAATAAACAGGAAGTACCTAAATTATTTTGTTTTCAAAACAAAAAATTTGAATTTTGCACCGGAAAACCTCAGGCATAACTCACGCGTTTTAAATTTGTAAATGTCTTTTTCGGTGGGAGGGAGGTGTGATTTTTTTCAAAAAATATCACCTACCCTATACCCAAAAAGACATTCCCTCTTCACATAAACACTTTGAGCAAAACATTCGCAAACGAACCGGATACCGGCGAAGACAAACTGATCGAAAAGGCGCTTCGCCCGAAACTGCTGGATGATTTCAGCGGGCAACGAAAAATTGTAGAAAATCTGGAGGTATTTATCCAGGCGGCCAAACAACGTGGCGAAGCGCTCGATCATGTGCTGCTGCACGGTCCGCCGGGTTTGGGCAAAACCACCCTGTCGCATATTATCGCCAACGAACTGGGCGCAGCGATGAAGATGAGTTCCGGTCCCGTACTGGAAAAACCCGGCGACCTGGCCGGCGTGCTGACCAATCTGGAACCCGGCGACGTGCTGTTTATCGACGAAATTCACCGCCTGAACAACGTTGTGGAGGAATATCTCTATTCCGCCATGGAAGACTACCGGATCGACATCATGATCGATTCCGGCCCCAACGCCCGCAGTATTCAAATCACCCTGAATCCTTTCACCCTCGTAGGCGCCACCACGCGGATGGGTTTGCTCACGTCGCCCCTGCGTGCCCGTTTCGGGATCAATTGCCTGCTCGATTATTACGACGTACCCACATTGGAGCATATCCTGCACCGCTCCGCCGATATCCTGAACATCCCTATTACGGACGAAGGCGCGCTGGAAATTGCCCGGCGCAGTCGCGGCACACCCCGTATCGCCAACGCGCTCTTGCGCCGGATACGCGATTTTGCTCAAATCAAAGGCACCGGGGTGGTGGATCAGGCCATCGCCCGTTTCGGGCTGGCCGCCCTCGATGTTGACGAGCACGGGCTCGACGAAATGGACAACCGTATCCTCAATGCCATTATTCACAAATTCAAAGGCGGTCCGGTGGGCATCACCACCATTGCCACGGCAGTAGGAGAGGAGCCCGGCACGATCGAAGAGGTACACGAACCGTTTCTGATCATGGAAGGCTATTTACAACGTACACCCCGCGGGCGCCTGGCCACCGAAAAAGCCTACAAACATATCGGCGCCGTACCGCCGACGCAGACGGGGACGTTGTTTGGGTAATGATTGGTCATTAGTCGTCATTGAGCGTCATTAGTCGTCATTGAGCGTCATTAGTCGTCATTAGTCGTCATTGAGCGTCATTAGTCGTCATTAGTCATTGAACACATCTTCTTTGAATCTTCATAATGACTCTCAATGAGCTCAATGACGCTCAGTGAGCTCAATGACGTTCAATGACGCTCAATGACGTTCAATGACGCTCAATGACGCTCAATGACGCTCAATGACGCTCAATGACGCCTAATGACGCTCAATGACGCTCAATGACGCCCACCGCATCTAAAAAAAACTTCACCCCCCAAGTCGGATACCGGAATCGCAGATAAGGCCCCCAAAACGGCGCCGAACCGGGCAATGCGCCACGTGTATCTGGATTTTTTCCTAAATTTTGGAAGTCAATGATTTCGTTTAAAAAACCCTCTGCTGCACGGCGGAATTTCTCCTCCCCGGTAATCTGCCACAGGCGTTGAAATAATATACTCAATTGCGCATTTCCCGTCAAACATCGAAAAGAATAATCGCCCCGCCAGCCGGCGCCGTAGCGACCGGCGGTGCGACCTGTTTTCTTGCGCTCGGCCATTAATTTTTCAGCAGCATTGATGACCCTGTCCACAATGGCCGGCTCGCCGAGCAACAAAGCGCTTTCTAAAAAACCTTCCAGGGTATAGGCAATCGTATGCGTAAAGGCCGGTTCGCCGGGCCGGAAACCCCAATGCAGCACCGTGCCGTCCGCCTGAAACCGGTCGGCATAAAACCGGAGCGCCCCGCGCATTTTTTCCGGAACCTCCGGCCATTGCAGCCGCTTTTGGGCCTCCAAAACACCCCACACGGCGCGGGTATAATAGGTGGGCACGAATCCCGGCACGTAAGCCGCCTGCCGCCAGGCGCCATCGGATTCCAACACACTGAGCAACCAGCGAACAGCCCGCTCCATAGCCGGACGCCAATGATCCGTGTTTTGTGTTAACTGCGACTTATTTTCCTCAGTCAAAATTTCCTCATCAAGATTTGCAAAACCAAATAAAATCTGACTGGTATTGAACACGCTTGAATCGGTTCGGCCAACCATTCCGCCTGCAAATGCGCCATTGGGCAACTGAATGCGACACAACCAGTCGGCGCAGCCGTAAGCCAGTTGCCGCAGCGAATCGTCCTGTTTAATATCCGCATACCGGAGTAGGGTAGGGATGAGGTACCCCGTCGTTTCCGGGTATGCTTTCGCCCAGCCCCACAAGGGGGAATAACTATGTGCAGAACCCTGATTTCCGGTGACTGCGATGCTTCGGCGCAGCCAACTTAATGCCGCATCCGTACGTTGTGTCCAATCCATTATAAGTTATGTGGGGCGTCCCGAATTCTCGGGATTAATTCGCCCG
>CAUJEY010000144.1 GCA_963169325.1 Bacteroidota bacterium | reverse complement strand
ATATTTCCCGCTACTTTACCCTGCAAAAAGGCGACATCATTTTCACCGGTACGCCGGCGGGCGTAGGGCCGGTACAGGTAGGCGATGTGTTGGAAGGAGAAATTGAAGGGAAGTCTATGTTGAGTTGTGCCGTTAAGTGACCACCTTTTTTAAGATTAAAGATTTTTAGAGACTATGACTCTTTTCCTGAATAAAAAATGCCTCGGCGTTGCCCTTATGCTGGTTTCTGTCGCGCTTGCAGCCCAATCCCCCGTCCCTGCCCCGCGGCAGAGCGGAGCCATACTCATCATGGGCGCCACGGCACACCTGGGCAACGGCCAATCCATACCCAACAGTGCCATCGCTTTTGAGAACGGCAAACTGACCCTGGTAGCCGACGCTACCACAATTCGCCTCGACCGTTCGAAATTCACAAAAATATTCGATGCCTCCGGCAAACACGTGTATCCCGGCTTTATCGCCACAGATTCGCGGCTGGGCCTGGTAGAAATCGATGCCGTACGCGCCACGCAGGACCATACCGAAGCGGGCAACCTGAACCCCAATGCCCGCGCGATCGTCGCTTACAATACCGACTCCGACGTTATTCCCACGGTGCGCTCCAACGGTGTATTGTCGGCCCAGATCGTACCGGCCGGCGGCCTGGTTTCCGGCACCTCCGCCGTGGTCCAACTCGACGCCTGGAACTGGGAAGACGCCGCCATACGCGCCGACGAAGGTATCCACCTCAACTGGCCCTCGCGGCAAGCGCGCCGCCGTTTCGGCCCGCCCGCAGCCGGCCCCGAGCAGCAACCCGGCAACGAATACAACAAACAATTAGACGAACTGCACCGCTATTTTGGCGAAGCCAAAGCGTATAGCCAAAAGCCGGCGCCGGAAGTGAAGAACCCGCGCTTTGAGGCAATGCGCGGCCTGTTCAACGGCTCGCAAAAACTCTACATCCATGACGGCAACGCCAAAACTATGCAGGAAGCCGTGCTGTTTGCCGGGCAATACGGATTACAACCGGTACTCGTCGGCGCCTCCGATGCCTGGATGATCACCGATTTTCTGAAAGAACACCAGGTACCGGTAATTTTGGCTGAACCGCAACGTTTGCCCTCCCGCGAAGATGAAGACTACGACCAGCCGTACAAAACCGCCCTGGCCCTGCATCAGGCCGGCATCCCGTTTGCCCTATCCGGCAATGGCGGCTGGCGGCAACGCAACCTGCCCTTCGAAGCCGGACAGGCCGTAGGCTTCGGATTACCTTATGAAGCAGCCGTTCAGGCAATCACGCTTAGCCCGGCCGCCATTATGGGTATAGGCGGCAGCACCGGCTCCCTGGAAACGGGTAAAGATGCCACCCTGTTTGTCAGCGAAGGCGACGCACTCGATATGCGCACCTGCCGGGTGACTGCGGCATTTATTCAAGGCCGGGAAATCAATTTGGACGACAAACACAAAATGCTTTACCGGCGGTTTGAGGAGAAGTACAAACAGCGATAATAACTATGAAACAACTCATTGAATGCGTCCCCAACTTTTCAGAGGGGCGCGACCCGGCTATTCTCAAACAAATCACCGACGTTATCGAGGCCGTAGACGGGGTTAATCTGCTCGACGTCGACCCGGGTAAAGCGACTAACCGTACGGTTGTGACCTTCGTTGGCGAGCCGGAGCCGGTTACAGAAGCCGCGTTCCGAGCCATCCGGAAAGCCTGTGAACTCATCGACATGAGCAAACACACCGGCGAGCACCCGCGCATGGGCGCCACCGACGTGTGTCCGCTCATCCCGATTGCCAATATTTCGATGGAAGAAACGGCCGAATGGGCACGGCGCCTCGGCGAACGCGTCGGCCGCGAACTCGATCTGCCCATCTACCTCTACGAAGCCGCCGCCAGCCGGCCAGAGCGAAAAAACTTAGCCGTCGTTCGCACCGGCGAGTACGAAGGCCTTCCGGAAAAACTGAACAACCCGGAATGGAAACCCGATTTCGGCCCGGCCCGCTTCAATGCAAAAAGCGGCGCCACGGTGATCGGCGCCCGTGATTTTCTGATCGCTTACAACGTCAACCTGAATACGACATCTACCCGCAGGGCAAATTCGGTGGCATTCGACGTGCGCGAATTAGGTCGCACGTTGACCGACCCTGCCTCTGGAAAACCGCTGAAAGACGCCAACGGCGAACCCCTGCGGCAACCCGGCGTCCTCAAAGGCGTGAAAGGCATCGGCTGGTATATCGAGGAATACGGTATTGCTCAAATTTCGATGAATATCACCGATATCAGCGCTACGCCGCTGCATATTGCTTTTGAGGAATGTTGTAAAAGCGCCGACCGGCGGGGTATGCGCGTCACGGGCAGCGAATTAGTCGGCCTGGTCCCCCTGCATGTGATGCTGGAAGCCGGGCGTTATTTTTTAAAAAAACAACAACGCAGCGCGGGCGTCAGCGAAGAGGAACTGATCAAAATCGCGGTCAAATCAATGGGCCTCGACGAACTGGCGCCGTTCGACCCGCAGCGCAAAATCATTGAATACAATATTGCCCAGGACGATCCGGCTGCCACCAAAAAACTGGTCAGAAAAGACCTGCGCGCCTTTGCCAACGAAGCCGCCAGCGAAAGTGTGGCGCCGGGCGGCGGCTCCATCAGCGCATACGTCGGGGCATTGGGTGTTTCGCTCGCCACCATGGTAGCCAACCTCAGCTCGCACAAACGCGGCTGGGACGAACGCTGGGCCGAATTCTCTGAAGCCGCCGAACGCGGACAGCGCCTGAAAGACGCGCTACTGCGCGCCGTGGACGAAGATACCGACGCATTCAACGCCATCATGGCCGCTTTTGGGCTACCCAAAGGAACCCCCGAAGAGAAAGCCGCCCGGAAAGCAGCCATTCAACAAGCTACCCGAGGCGCTATCGAAGTACCGCTGCGAGTGGTGCGGCTGGGCCTGGAGAGTTTCCCGCTGATCCGTCAAATGGTGGATACCGGCAACCCAAATTCCATTACCGATGCCGGCGTGGGTGCGCTTTGCGCCCGGGCCGCCGTGCTTGGCGCTGCGCTCAATGTCAAAGTAAATGCCGTGGACCTGGAGGATAAAGAATATGCCGCCAAGGTGGTGGCGGAGGCGGATGCCGCCATGGCGGAGGCTAATCGTTTGGAAGGCGCGATTTTGGCTACGGTACGGGAGAAAATGGGCGTGTAAAATGCCAGGGTTCCCTTAGATTGATTTATGCTGGCGCGTCCAAAACGACGACCGACCATGCTTCTGCCCGATCCGCAAACAGCGCTTTCGTCTTTTCCCAGGTCGTGCGGAATAGTTCAGAACGCCGGTAGGCTTCCAGGTCTTCCTCGCCGTCCCAGTAACTCAGGGTGAACAAAACATTCGGCTCCTGCGTAAATTGCAGCAATTCCATGTGCCGGCAGCCTGGAAAAGCGCGAATCCGGCTTTTACTCGGTTCAAAAACATCGTCCACAAAAGTCTGCACAGCCTCCGGACGGAACGTCATTTTGACAATACGTTTAATCATCTTGGCACTTCAATTTTCCGCAGGATTTCATCCAGCACTTCGCGGGTATTAAAACCTTCCATTTCGCGCTCGGGGGTTAGGATAACGCGGTGATTGAGGGCCGGAAAGGTCACGTATCGGATGTCATCGGGCGTGACAAAATTGCGGCCCTGAATGGCAGCCATCGCCTTGGCCGTTTTCATCAGGGCGAGCGAAGCCCTCGGGCTTGCGCCGAGAAACAGGTCGGCGTTGCTGCGGGTATTGTGAACGATGGAGGCAATGTAATCGAGCAGTTCTTCCCGGATATACACTTGCTCGATACGTTTCTGGCAATCGGCAATATCGGCCGGCGAAAGCACGGCTTCCACAGTTTGGCGCAAGGCGCCGGAGAAGTCGTTGCGGAAGCGGCGCAGAATACTTTTTTCTTCTTCCAGGCTGGGGTATTCGAGAATAACTTTAAACAGAAAGCGGTCGAGTTGCGCTTCCGGCAGTTTGTAAGTGCCTTCCTGCTCAATCGGGTTTTGTGTGGCAATCACGAAAAACGGGCTTTCCATTTTATAGGTAGTTCCATCCACCGTGATCTGTTGTTCCTCCATGACCTCAAAAAGAGCGGCCTGGGTTTTAGCCGGGGCGCGGTTTATTTCGTCAATGAGGACAATATTGGAAAAAATTGGGCCGGCTTTAAAGTTAAAGTCCGAGGTTTTCATGTTGAAAACCGGCGTGCCCACCACGTCGGCAGGCATCAGGTCGGGGGTGAATTGGATACGACTGAACCCCGAATTGATCGTTTGCGCCAATAATTTAGCCGTCAGGGTTTTAGCGATACCGGGTACGCCCTCGAGCAATACGTGTCCGCCGGTGAACAAAGCCACCAACAACTGATCCATCATCGTCTCCTGCCCGACGAGCACCCGGCTGATCTGCGCTTTTACCAGTTCGGCCCGTTCCCGCACCGGGCGAACGTCAACTTCTTCCGGTTTTATTTCATAACCGGCCGGCGGTGTTTCCGCTTGAGGAAATTCGGTTATCTCGTTTTCGTTGTCAGTCATATTGTTTAGTTTAGAATGGTTTACAGGGTTTACGGCCTCATTCGCAGGAGTACCTGATCACTTGGCTTGTTTGAAAAATTTTTCCATCGCCAGGTGCAAATTTACCATCATTTCTTCGGTCGGTTCAAATTGGATCGTCGCGGCGTACTGTTTAAAAATATCCCGCACTTGTTCCTCCGGGCGCTCGGCTACTCGGGCGAGGCGCTCCATATAATCAGGTTCGATCCGCGGGGTGTGGCTGTCGGGATGGAGTTGGGCGACCAGGCCGTATCGTTCGCGCACCTGGGCCAGGAAAAGTTTCATATTTTGAAAACACAAATTTTGATAATCTTTTTCCCGAAAATGCAGATTAGCGATCGTGGTGATGAATTCGTAAGAGGAGTTTTCATTTTTGCCCAGTACCGGGATGATCCGTTGCCGCCGTTTGGCGCGAAACAATACGTACAGGGCCGCCAGGGCTACAAGCAGATACCATGCCCATGCCAATGCCGGTTGTTTCAGGATGTATGCCAGCGGCTGTTCGGCCTGCTGTTGCCCGGAATTTCGCCCGCCCTGGTTGCGGCGGCGTCCAACGGCTTCCGGTATCCGGCTACAGGCGTCCCAGTAGACATCGCCTTCCGGCAAATGTGATAAAACGTTTTCGGCGTACCGGCGCGAATCGGGCCGCAGCAAGTGGAAATTGGAAAAAGCAATCGGGGTGGTGTGCAGCAGAAAACGGCCGGCGCCGTACGGAAATTCCGCAAAATTGATCAATGAATCGGCGAGGTAGCCTAAAGGGCGATGTGGTAACGAATCGCAAAAAAACAAGGATTCGATGTAACTCCACCGGTACGCTTCCGGTATGTTTTGCCGGGCATAATGCAACAACACGGGTCGCGACAGTTCCGGCTCCAGGAGTGACACGGACATCATTTTGCCTTCCTCCATGGCGTAATCGTTCCATTCCGCCTCTTCGCATTCCTCGTAATAAAGGTAAAACATCAGGTCGAACGGGATCGTCTTGCTCGACAGTAAGGCGGTGTTGCCTGCCGCTACAAACGACAACAAGCGCTGAGTGCTGAGCGAATCGAGGTACAAAGCCTCTCCGACAAAGACATAATTGCTGTGCCCGGCACTATCCAGCGGCAATTCCTGCGCTACATTTTTTTTAATATCGCTCAACCGTTTGCCCGGGAAATAAACTTCCAGCAGCCGGTGCAGGATTTTGGTGCCATAGGGTTGATCATTGGATTCGCCGTATGCGTTTTTGACCCAGGAATCCTGCCAGTCAAACTGCGCTTTTTGCGAAGTATACCGCCAGTATAATATCCCCAAAAGGGCCAGTAAGGCCAGCGCAAGCAGGATATATAAGGAGCGGTTGTTCATTCATTGTGCAATTAGGAGGTTATATGGTTGGGGGGGTGGAAGTTTGGGGGCCCCAAAGCCTCCAAACCTCCAACCTCCTAAACCTCCAAAGCCCCAAATTCTTACCGGTTCATCGAATCGAGGAACTCTTCGTTGCTGCTACTATGCATCATGTGTTTTTTCATAAACTCCATGGCTTCTTCCGGCTTCATATCGGCCAGGTGATTGCGCAGGATGAACATACGTTGCATGGTGTCTTTGTCCAGCAGCAGCTCTTCGCGGCGGGTACTCGACTTGGTCAGGTCGATGCTCGGATACATACGGCGGTTGGCCAAGTTGCGGTCGAGTTGCAATTCCATGTTGCCGGTACCCTTGAATTCTTCAAAAATGACCTGGTCCATTTTAGAACCGGTGTCGATCAGGGCGGTCGCCAGGATCGTGAGCGAGCCGCCATTTTCGATGGCGCGGGCTGCCCCGAAGAATTTTTTAGGTTTTTGCAGTG
>CAUJEY010000143.1 GCA_963169325.1 Bacteroidota bacterium | reverse complement strand
GCTTCTGTAACCGGCTCCGGCTCGCCAACGAAGGTCACAACTGTGCGGTTGGTCGCTTTACCCGGGTCGACGTCCAGCAGTTTAACCCCGTCTACGGCCTCGATAACGTCGGTGATTTGTTTGAGAATGGCCGGGTCGCGTCCCTCTGAAAAGTTGGGGACACATTCAATGAGTTGTTTCATAGTTTTATCGCTGTTTGTACTTCTCCTCAAACCGCCGGTACAGCATTTTGTGCTTGTCGTCCAGATTGATTTCCCGACCCTGAATAAATGCCGCGGTCACCCGGCAGGTGCGCATATCGAGCGCGTCGCCTTCGCTGACAAACAGGGTGGCGTCTTTACCCGTTTCGAGGGAGCCGGTGCTGCCGCCTATACCCATGATGGCGGCCGGGCTAAGCGTGATCGCCTGAACTGCTGCTTCATACGGTAATCCAAAGCCTACGGCCTGGCCGGCTTCGAAGGGCAGGTTGCGTTGCCGCCAGCCACCATTGCCGGAGAGGGCGAACGGGATGCCTGCCTGGTGCAGGGCCAGGGCGGTTTTGTACGGCTGGTCGTAATCTTCGTCTTCGCGGGAGGGCAAACGTTGCGGCTCAGCCAAAATTACCGGTACCTGGTGTTCTTTCAGAAAATCGGTGATCATCCAGGCATCGGAGGCGCCGACGAGTACCGGTTGTAATCCGTATTGCCCGGCAAACAGCACGGCTTCCTGCATGGTTTTGGCGTTGCCGTCATGGATGTAGAGTTTTTGCGAACCGTTGAACAGGCCGCGCATCGCCTCAAAGCGCGGGTTCTTTACTTCCGGCGCCGGCTTCTGGCTATACGCTTTGGCTTCGCCAAAAAAGCGGTGCAGTTCGTCCAGTTGTTTGTTATATTCGTTGCCGGGTTGCTGCTCGGGGCCGGCTGCGGGCGGGCCGAAACGGCGGCGCGCTTGTCGCGAGGGCCAGTTGAGGTGAATGCCTTCATCGGCGCGTAAAGCGGCGTCTTCCCAATTCCAGGCGTCGAGTTGCACCACGGCGGAGGTGCCGGAAACCAGGCCGCCGGCAGGTACGATCTGTGCCGACAATACACCATTGGAGCGCACCGTGGGAATTACGTCGGAGTCGGTATTGTAAGCGACGAGGGCACGGGCATTGGGGTTCAGGTTACCCGTTTCGGTATGGTCCTGTGTGGCGCGTACGGCATCGATTTCTACCAGGCCCAGCCGCGAATCTGTGGCGATAAAACCGGGATACACGTGTTTGCCGGAGGCATCGAATATTTTTGTGAATTTCGAACGGTCGAGGCGGATTGTGGTAGCGTCGGCTACCAGGGTCAGCTTGCCGTTTTCAAAAGCGATGGCGCTGTTGGGTATGGATTGGCCGTTGCCCAGGTGCGCCGTGGCGCCCATGATGAGTATGGCTCCACTCTGCCGCGGGGCAGGGACGGGGGATTGGGCTGCAAGCGCGGAAGAAACCAGCATCAGGGCAACTCCGAGGCATTTTTTATTCAGGAAAAGAGTCATAGTCTCTAAAAATCTTTAATCTTAAAAAAGGGGTCACTTAACGGCACAACTCAACATAGACTTGCCTTCAATCTCTCCTTCCAACACATCCCCTACCTGTACCGGCCCCACGCCGGCCGGCGTACCGGTGAAAATGATGTCGCCTTTTTGCAGGGTAAAGTAGCGGGAAATATGCACGATCAGGACATCGAAGGGGAAAATCAGGTCGCGGGTATGCCCGTCCTGCACCACATTACCGTTCTTTTTTAGTTGAAAATGAATGTCTTGCGGGTTGGGCAAATCAGTCAACGGGATCCACTTGCTGAGCGGGGCCGAATGGTCGAAACCTTTGGCAATCTCCCAGGGTTGGCCTTTTTGTTTGAGTTTATCCTGAAGGTCCCGGGCGGTAAAGTCGATGCCGATGGCCACGGCATCGTAATAGCGGCTGGCAAATTCGGGCTGCACGGAGCGGCCGTTTTTACATACCCGCAGCACGATTTCGCCCTCGTGATGCAGGTCTTTTGTGAAATCCGGGTAAAAAAACGGTTTGTTGTTCACCACTAAGGCCGTGGGCGGCTTCATAAAGATGAGCGGCTCGGCGGGCACCGGGTTGTTCAGTTCTTTGGCGTGATCGACGTAGTTGCGGCCTATGCAGAAAATTTTCATGGGAGCAAATGTAGTATACCCAACGGAAAGTGATTTGTGAAAAAGAGATTCCGGGTGGCACAGGTGGCATTTTTTGCGGAATTGAAAAAAGTGACACGAATAGAAAACCGGTTTCCAATTGCGGCTCGTATGTGCCTGTACTTCCAGATTGGAAGAGATTTTTAAAATTTAAACGACACAAACACTATGAATTCTTTTCTTAAAACGGCCGGTTTCGTATTGGCCTTTGCGCTTGGCGCAATTACCCTGAATGCACAAGGCAATACCGTAATGGTTGGCGGTGAAGCCATGTTTCCGATGAAAACAATTGTGGCCAATGCCATAAATTCTAAAGCTCACACGACTTTAGTCGCTGCTGTAAAAGCAGCCGGGTTGGTCGAAACCCTGCAAGGCGCCGGTCCGTTTACTGTTTTTGCCCCTGTCAACGATGCTTTTGAAAATTTGCCGGCCGGTACGGTGGATAACCTGTTAAAGCCGGAAAACAAAGCCACCCTTGTTAAGGTGTTGACCTACCATGTGGTACCCGGGAAATACGATTTTAAAGCCATTTCTAAAATGGTGAAAAAGGGTCAAAATACTCTGAAAACAGCGAGCGGCGGCACCCTGACTTTTATGATGAACGGCGCTCGCAACATTGTAGTTAAAGATGAAAACGGGAACACCTCGAACATCAATACCTACGACGTATTTCAGTCTAATGGCGTTATTCACTCCATAGACGCAGTGTTACTGCCGAAGTAAAAATGAAATTGGAGCCAAACCAATAAACATCCATTTTGAAGGGGCTCGCAAGGGCCCCTTTATTTTTTAGCCTCTACTTCCCCGGTATTTTTAAACCAGGTGAGCGCCCGGGAAGGACAATGTTCTACTTGCACGATAATTGTGTCAGTATCTGCCCCTTGCATATCCACCCATGGATGTTTGTTCGGGTTAAAAACCTGAATAAGGTTGCGCCAGCACAGGGTGGAGTGTTGGCAGAGTTCGGGTTTCCAGACGACCGTGATGTCGCCGTTGGTGTAGTGTTTTTCCATTTTTGGCAAATAAAAAACGACCTATACGGTTTCTCGTATAAGTCGCAAGTTTTGAATGTGGGCCCGGCAGGAATTGAACCCGCGACCGTCTGATTATGAGTCAGCTGCTCTAACCACCTGAGCTACGGGCCCTCTAATTTTTCAGAAGCAAATCAGCCACTCGGCTTTAAACGCGGCAAAGTTAGGTTTAATTCCTGTTGTCCGGCAAATTTTCCGTTCCGAAAAAAAGGGTAATCAATACCGGAGCAAACGGCCATTCAGCCGGGTATGGCCCGTTTGAAGATGAAGCAAATAAACGCCCGGCGAAAAACCGGCTACCGGAATCTCAATTCCGGTGACTCCGGAGTCAACCCTGATTTGTCGCAACAGCCGTCCGTCGTTGGCCCGAATGTCCAGTAAACCGGGGGCCGATAAGGGTGTTTGCCAGCGTATAGTGGCGATATTTCCCGCAGGATTAGGCGAAATGATCAGGGTTTCCGCCTGCCTGGCCAGAAGCGGCTCGGGAGCAGACACTGTAAGGCTGGAGCGCCATACGCCGGAGCTCAACACACCCGCATGCAACTGATCGCCGAACACATGAACGGCGCCGATCTTTTGAATCGGGTCGAATGGCGTGTCAAAAATTTTCCAGCTGAGGCCCATGTCTTCGCTGAAAAAAATCTGCCCCTGCCACGTTACATCCCGGGCGGCAAACATCCGGGCGCCGTATTGGCAAATATCGATCAGCCGGGCGCCATTGGGATCCGGCGTGCTTACACTGGCCTCCAGCCAGGTTTTACCCTTGTCGTCGGAGTAATAGAGGTGATCGCCGCTCAGAAAAAGCCGGTCGCCGGTGCGGTAAAAACGGCTGTAACTGAGTTGAATACTATCGCCGGTTTGCCAGTTGGCACCCTGATCGTCGGAATAAAGTATCCGACCCGGATTGCCGTATGCAGGCACCACCACGTAGCGGCCATCCATGTTGTAAAAGTCCATAGCGCCGCCCGAGGCTTCCAGCCCAAAGGAAAGAGAGTCCTGAAACACGCCATTTTTAAATGTTGCCACCTTTGAAGCATCGAGGTAGTAAAACGTGTTGCCGATCATTCGACCATTGATAAAAGGAAAAGCCGGATTAATGGGTGCATCCGTAATCTTGTTGAAATGATCGCCCAGGTCGGATGAATAAAACACGCCGTTATTTGATACGGCATACACTTCGTCCTGATAAAACCCGAATCCGGGCATACAATACGAGCCAAAATTTTCGCAGCGAAACACATTTGTCCATTCCTGGCCCGGGCCTTCGAATCGAAATAACTCGCTAAATGAATTCACAAACAAGGTTTGGCCATTGTCATAAATGCCATTGACATGAGTCGCAAAAATACCCCGATCACTGCGGCTCCAGGTGGAGCCCTTATCGGCGCTCCGGAAAATTCCGGTTTCGGTTGGCATAATGATGGTGTTCCCGTCCACAAGCGCTTCCGTTCTGTAAATATTTACCGGAATCGGGGTGTTGTTCAGTAGCGCCCAGCTGTGGCCAAAATCTGGTGATTGATATATATTGAAATCATAAATGGCGTACAATACGGCGTCATCGTCTTTCCAGAAATAGGTACCATAAACGAGAAAGGGCAGGTTTGCCGTCGTTTGCGCAAACCAGCTTTGCCCGCCATTTGTGGAAGTAAAAATGGAATCGGACCGCGGAATAAACAGCGAATCGCCTTGTACCTGCGGATTGCCAAATACACTTAAGTTATTACCAAATAAATGTTTCCAGTCGAAGCCCGCGTTGTCCGACATAGCAATCTGAAATTGGGAAGCGCAGAGAATACGTTGGTCATCCCAGCCATACCGAACATATCCGCCGCCGCCGCCGCCCAAAACAGTCTCCCAATGTGCGCCAAAGTCGATAGATCGCAGCAGGAAATCCTGCGCTACAATAAACAATACGTCTCCGATCCGGAAAATTCGCTGCGGTATATTCGGCACAATAGTCGGGTAGTTCAGGTTTTCGTTCAATTCAATGGAAGTCCAGTTTTTCCCGCTGTCGGGGCTGGTATAGAAACGTGTCCGATGGCCGTTACCGGTAAGTTGCTGGGCGCAGACATAAATGGTATCGCCATACTGCGCTATACAATTTGTAACCTGAAAGTTGTTGAACACCGGGTGTTGTTCCCAGTTTAGGCCCATATCCTGCGAGGTAAAAACCCCGTTAAAAGTGCATGTCCATAAGTCATTATTTATTTTGGCCATTTGCAGGTTGTTGCAGCCGTCCGGCCCCTGCATTTGTATCCATTGAGATTTGACTGGAATAGCGGCGAATAGAAGTGTATAAAAAAGTAGCCGGGTAATAAGGTTGTTGAGCGTCATAAATTTAAAATTTGCAGGTAAAAAAGTCAGGCTTAAAATAAACAACAGTCTGTTCCTGATTATTGCCCGCCGCTCTATTCCAGCCAATACACCCTTTTTACCCGCTCCGCAATATTGGTAAACACTTCATAAGGAATGGTTTGCATACACTCGGCCAAGGCCTGTACCGGCAAATGTTCGCCGAAAATGATCACCTCGTCGCCTTCGCGTGCTTCCGGAATACCGGTGACGTCTATCATGGTCATATCCATACAAATGTTACCGATGGTGGGGGCTTTTTGCCGGTGCACCAGCACGGCGTAGCGCCCGTTGCCGGCAAGGCGCAGCAGGCCGTCGGCGTATCCGATACTGATGGTGGCAATGCGGCTGGCGCGCGAGACAGGGCCGTTTCGGTTGTAGCCTACCGTTTCACCGGCCGGCAGTTCCTTAATCTGGCTGATTGTTGCTTTCAGCGTATTCACCACCTGCAATTGATCCTGTAAGCCGCTGGAATCGATCCCGTACAAGCCGATACCCAACCGCACCATATCGAAATGGTATTGCGGAAAGCGGGCGATTCCGCCGGTATTGGCGATATGGCGGAGCGGCCGGTAGCCCAAGGCCTCCTGAATGGGGGCATACATGGCCGTAAATGCCACGGCCTGCCGGTGGGTAAAGGCATCGTGGCCCGGCGCGTCGCTTGCAGACAGGTGCGAAAACACCGATTTTACCCGCACTTTCGGATGTTCCCGCAATTGACGGGTTAGTGCGGGAATATCCTTTTCTGTAAATCCCAGCCGGTGCATTCCGGTATCTAATTTCAGGTGAATGGCCAATTCCTTATCTTTTCCGGCAAACTGCAGCAGTAGTTCGAGGAGCGTCAGGCTGTACACCTCGGGTTCCAACCGGTAGCGGAACAACGCATCAAAACTGGCCGGCTCGGGATTGAGCACCAAAACCGGCAATTGGACGCCGGCTTGCCGCAGTTCGATGCCCTCATCAGCATACGCCACGCCGAGATAATCGACATGGTGAAATTCTAGCAACTTGGCCACCTCAGCCGAGCCGCTGCCATAGCCTGCTGCTTTCACCATCACCATCATTTTTGCACCGGGCGTAAGTAAGCGGTTGTACACCTTGAGGTTGTGCACCAGGGCGCTGAGGTTGACTTCCAGTACGGTTTTGTGGGCTTTTTGCTCCAGTCGCCGGGCGATGCGTTCGAAGGCAAAGGCGCGGGCGCCTTTTACCAACACCAGTTCGTCATGAAAATCCTGTTGCTGCAGATCGTGTAAAAAAGCGGACGTATCCGGGTAAAAGGTAGCATCGAAGTCCGGCGGCAAATGTTCCCGTATAGCCGGAATCTCCGTCCCGATCCCGATCAGGCGGTCTACCTGCTGATCCCGAAGGGTGAGGGCGACTGTTTTGTAAAAGGGCCGCTTATCCTGCCCGGTTTGCAGAAAATCAGACAAAATCAGGGTTATTCGCCCGCCCCGCGATTGTTGCCGGGAGAACTGAAGCGCAATGCGCAAAGAGGCCAGGTCATTGCTGTACGAATCGTTGATTACTATACAGCGGTTGATGCCGGCCTTTAGTTCGAGGCGCATTTCTACCGGTTCGAGGCGTTTTAACCGGTTTCGGAAATCGGTTAAATCCAGTCCTAATGCCAGCAGGGTGGCCATGCAGTGACAGGCATTTTCAAGGGAGGCGTGGTCGGAGAAGGGAGTTTGGAGTTTGAAGTTTGAAGTTTGAAGTTCGAAGTTCGAACTTTGAACTTCAAACTTCAAACTTTGAACATCAAACGACCAGGCGAACAACCGGCGCCCGGGTTTTGCCTGCACCCAGGATTGGGCTGCCCTGGCTACCGCTTCGTGATCGGCACAAAACACCAGTACTTTGGCATGTTCAAACAGGCGCATTTTCTCTTCCAGTTTTGCCTGATCCGAAGGAAACCCTTCGCGGTGTGCCGGACCAAGATTGGTAAAAATGCCGATATCCGGCCGGATAACCGGCTCTAAATGCGCCATTTCACCCATCCTGGAAATACCGGCTTCAAAAATGCCCAGCGTATGTTCGGGGCGGATTTGCCATACGGAAAGCGGGACACCGATTTGCGAATTATAACTTTTAGGACTCCTGACTATGTTGAATTTCCGGTGCAGCAACTGATACAGCCATTCTTTTACGATCGTTTTTCCGTTGCTGCCGGTGATTCCGATTACCGGCAGATGGAATTGCGCCCGGTGATAAGCGGCCAGCACTTGCAAAGCCGCCTGGGTATCGGTCGCCAACAAAATATTGGCTTCCGGCAACCCGGCCGTTTCGATCTCCCGGCTCACGACAAAATGGCGCACCCCCACCCGGTAAGCATCGTCGGCATAGCGGTGGCCATCGTGCCGTTCGCCGGGCAACGCAAAAAACAAGGATAATGCCGGCGAACTGGCCAAACGGGTGTCGTACAGCAAGTGCTCGATTTCGGCATCCGGTTGTTTCTGTTGCAGCCATCTGGCGTTGGTTATTTCCCGGATTTTTTCTAATGAATAGCGCATAATTTAAGCATAACTGCTGTGGGGCGTCCCGATTTCTCGGGATTAATTCGCCTGTAGAGTAGGCGAA
>CAUJEY010000142.1 GCA_963169325.1 Bacteroidota bacterium | reverse complement strand
TGTTTGACCTTGCCGCCAAAACTGCTCACGTCGGCCACGCCGGGCGTACCCAGCAGCTGGCGCCGCACAATCCAGTCTTGAATGGTGCGCAGTTCAACGGCGTCGTAACGGCTTTCGTAGCCGGGTTTGGGCCGCACGACGTATTGGAAAATTTCACCCAAGCCGGTCGTCACGGGGGCCAGTTCCGGGTTGCCGGCGCCGGGCGGAATCTGGTTTTGCACCTGTTGCATCCGCTCGCTGATCTGCTGCCGTGCCCAGTAGACATCGGTGGCGTCGTTGAATACAATGGTGACCAGCGAAAGTCCGAAGCGGGAAAAACTGCGGATTTCCTTCAACCCCGGGATATTGCTGCACGCCTGTTCGATGGGGAAAGTGATCAGGCGTTCCACATCCGGGGCGCCCAGGGCCGGCGTCACGGTGATGACCTGCACCTGGTTGTCGGTAATATCGGGTACCGCGTCGATGGGCAGCCGGGTGATCTGGTAACTGCCCCACCCGATCAGCACCAGCACAAAAAGGCCGATGATGAGTTTGTTGCGGACGGAAAAATCTATGATGGATTGTAGCATCGTTGTATGTGAGGGTAATAGCAAACGGCACCTGTCCCCCTAAAACAAACGGATAAAGACCCCAAATGACCTCGGAGAGGTCTAACGTTTGTAGAAAAAGTGCAAAAAATACCCTCGCTGACCTCGGAGAGGTCTAACCTTTATAGAAGCCAATAAAGATTCAAAACGTTCGACCTCTCCGAGGTCGTTAAATCTCGTAAAACCGATCGATTTCTACAAACGTTAGACCTCTCCGAGGTCACTTGTGGGAACAGGTGCCATTTACGGTGTTAAAAAATGTCCAGCAATGTGGCATAAAAGGACAAAAAAGGGCAGGAATCAGGCCTCCGGAGGTTCCGTCAGCGTAGCCACGTAGGGCGTCGGCGGAAAAAGCAGGGCCAGCGGCGGCAAACATTTGCGGCAAGCCGGAGCGGGGGTTAGCGGGGGCGCAATGGGCGCCGGCTCAGATGGAGCGACAGCAAACGGGAGCGGCGACGATTCCATCGTTTTGAAGGGCAATTGCATATCGCGCTCATAATCGGCATCGCGGATATCTCCACTGAAATAATGCAGCACAATAAACCCCATGACAGTCATGTCGGGCGTCTCTTGCTTATGCTCCCTGAAATGTTCGATCAGCACCGGGAGTTTAAGCAACTCTCCGAGCGGTGTGGCAGCAGCCGTGAAAACACACAGCAACAACCCAAAACCAAGACGCCGGTACGAATCTTTCATGAGCGGCAAAGGTAGACTTTACTATGCAAATTTTTTTGGTTTAATATGGTACTTTTTACTGATCCGAACAAAAGGCCAATGACGATTTTCGGTTTGTCAGGAATGGACGGTTTTTGAGGTGTCATCAGCGAGGTACGAGCAGGTGACATCTCAAAAACAGTTAAAACGACACCTTTTTCAACCTCAAATGGTGTATTCTTATCTGGTTTTCGAGATGTCACCTGCTCGTACCTCGCAGACGACACCTCAAAAACCGGGTCGATCGTACAAACCGAGAATTGCAGAAAGGCCAATAACACGAAATAACGCCCAATGACGAATTGACGCCCAATGACGATCAATAACGATCAATGACGATCAATGACGCCCAATGACCCCCAATGATGCCTACATCTCCCTCCCCGCGATCCACCCGCCCGTCCAGGCCGCCTGAAAATTGAAACCGCCGGTAATGGCGTCTATGTCGAGCACTTCCCCGGCGAAGTAGAGGTGGGGAAAAAGTTTGCTTTCGAAGGTTTTAAAATTGACTTCGCGCAGGTCGACCCCGCCGGCGGTAACGAATTCTTCTTTGAACGTACTCTTGCCCCGCACGGGAAAGACGCCGGCCGTGATCTGGGTAGCCAGCGCCTGCAGGCCCGATTTACCGGCATCGGCCCAGCGGATCTCGGCGGGAAGGCCGGCGGCGGCAACGAGGCGTTCCCACAGTCGTTGGGGCAAGCCGAATTGGGCGCGGGTGGCCATTTGTTTTTTGGCATTTTCCTGTTTCATCCGATTTAATTCAGCCAAAACTTCTGCCCCCGGTGTATCGCCCAACCAATTTATTTTTATAGAAAAATGATAGTTCAGGTGGTGTAAATCGCGGGCGCCCCAGGCCGACAGCCGCAAAATAGCCGGGCCGCTCACCCCCCAATGGGTAATGAGCAACGGGCCGTTGGCTTGAAGTTTGGCGCCGTCCACCTGTACCGTAGCGGCAGGCACGGAAACGCCGGCCAGGTCGCGCAGCCGATCGTCTTTAATATTAAACGTGAACAGGGAAGGGACAGGTTGCACGATGTGGTGCCCCAGTTGGCCGAGCATCGTCCACAAGGCGTCGCTGCTGCCACCGGCTACCAGCACACGGTCGGCAGTCAGGGTTTCGAGGCGGGTAAGATGGATGCGCCATTGTTCGCCCACCGGTTCCAGCCGCTCCACCCGGGCGCCGGTGCGCAGCTCCACACCGGCCCGTTTGGCGGCATTCCACAAACATTCGATGATGGTTTGGGAATCGTCGGTCACGGGGAACATCCGGCCGTCGGACTCAGTTTTCAGCCGCACGCCACGCCGCTCAAACCATTCCACGGTTTCCTGCGGCCCAAAGCGCAAGAAGGGCGCCAACAGTTCGCGGCTGCCGCGGGGGTAATACCGCACCAATTCGCGCGCGTCGAAACAGGCATGCGTGACATTGCAGCGCCCGCCGCCGCTTACTTTTACTTTTTGTAAAACGGCATTTCCCCGCTCCAAAATGATGACCCTGGCTTCCGGCAGGCGCTCTGCCGCTGTGATGGCCGCGAAAAATCCTGCCGCGCCGCCGCCGATGATTACAATGTTCATGGGGTAAAGGTACGGTATTGGGTCATTGGTCATTAGGGGTCATTGAGCGTCATTGGGCGTCATTAATCGTCATTGGGCGTCATTGGGCGTCATTGGGGGCGTCATTGGGCGTCATTGGGGGCGTCATTGGGTGTCATTGGGCGTCATTGGGGGTGTCATTGGGTGTCATTGGGGGGCATTGGGGGTGTCATTGGGCGACCACGAGGGTTGCCCCTACATAGACCATTATTGGCAATTCTCGTAGGGGCGACCCTCGTGGTCGCCCAATGACGCCCAATGACGCCCAATGACGATCAATGACGATCAATGACGATCAATGACACCCAATGACGAAAATGACGTAATTTTGCCGCCGGTTAAAAAAAACGTATGGCTATGCAAAACCTGTTTTTCAACGTAAAACAAACATTGACGGCACTGTTGCTGGCCCTTCCTTTCCTGGCCTGCACCCAAACACAACCCACCGACCCGATGAGCGGGCGTTTCGAACAACTCCTGCGCCGGATGGATGAACAAATGCGGCGCGGTATGCCTTTCGACACCACATTCGGGGGCGGACAACTCCAAATTTCGCCGGATTCCTCTTCCTATTTTTATTTTCATGTAGACACCAGTTTCGGCGACTTTGGCGGGCCCGACTTTTTCCAGTTTTCGCCTTTCGGCACGCCGGGTCCGGGCGGATTTCTCGACATGGAAAGCCTCCTCGAGCAGTTGTTTAACGGCATGGACCCGCTCAATCCCCGCCCCGGCCAAGGCTATAATGATTTCCCCGCCGACGACGGCGATGCCGAACACGCAGAAGACGATCTGCTGCCGGAAGAACGCCTGCGTTTGCAACAAGAACAGCCGGAAAAAAGCGCCGACCCTGCCCCACAGCCGGTAAAGCCGGAAAAATCGAAGGTGAAGACGATTAGGATATAATGTGGTTATTTCAAAAGGATTCCCGTTCTTTGCCCGCACTCGTCAGAAAACATGCGCGGCAAGCAACCATTTAAGAGAATGCTTGTTTCGCAAACCAACCGTTCCGGTTTATTAAACAATACGAGTAATGCCTGTCAACGAACAAGTCGATGTATTTATTTACCGGGTCCGGGAGACCGGTTTAGAGGTATTTTTAGTCAATCAGGACCAGCAACAACTCCCCGACGAAGCGCAATGGAAAGCACTGAGCGCCGGCCAGGACACCCCGGAGCGCCTGCGCGAGTCGAACTGTATTGAACTCGAACCGGTGACCGGCGCCAACGGAGAATCGCGCAAAGCCATCGCCATAGAAGCGGATTGGCACGAATTACCCTCCCTGCGCGCACTCATTTATGAGGATTACCGCGTGGCCAAGGAAAAGGCCCGCCTGAAGATCAAAAACCTCATTCCGGAAATGGAAAAAGGCACTTTTTTCGCCGTAAAAGAAGCTTTTAAACGGGTGCTCCCGGAGCAATATGCTTTTTTAAAAGAACTTAAAGAGGTGTTGATCGAGAAGAACTCGACGAAATACTTATAAAATTGTCAACAATTTCTGATGTACTAACCCGGCTGGAAGGTATTATTGAGTGGGCTAAAACATCCAACTCGCCGCTCGGCTATTTCGCGGTAGTTTATCATATCACCACTGCGGGGGTAAAACACGGTATCGACAAGGGCATATTTGACGACTGCGCCAGAATGGAACGCCTGGATGTCGTTTTTGCGGAGCGCTATTTCGAAGCCTTCGACGCCTGGCAAGCCGGGCGGCCGGTTACCAAAGCCTGGGAAGCCGCTTTCCGGGCCGCTGAAAATCCACATTGCACGGTTTTACAACATATCGTATTGGGCATGAATGCCCACATCAACCTCGACCTGGGTATCGCCGCGGCCCAGACAGCGCCCGGTAGTTCCATCGCTGAAGTAAAGGAAGATTTTTACCGCATCAATGATATCATCGCCGGCCTCGTCGATGAGGTGCAAGACCGGCTGGCCGCCATTTTCCCTGTTTTTGGCCTGCTCGACAGGGCGCTCCGTTCCCGCGACGAACGGATGGCCAACCTGACCATCCGATACGCCCGCTCCGGCGCCTGGACCGCCGCTACCACACTGGCAACCCTGGAACAGCAGGAGCACGAACGCATCATCCGCGAATTGGATGCCGGCGTATGGGTACTGGCCTCCCGAATCCAGACGCCCGGTAGCTGGCTGACACCGGCCCTGCGTGTGGTTCGCTGGGGCGAAACCGGCTCCGTGCGCCGGAAAATAGAAAAGTTACAAACTGGCTGATCAAACGCCGACCCGTTTTACAACCGGCGCTACCGGTTTATCTTTGCAAAAAATACATCAGGTATGCCTGCATCCTCCACCCTACCGGCCCAAACCCGCCTTGACCATGCCCGGCAATTACTCGAAACCGTTTGTGATCCGGAAATCCCGGCCCTCACCATTGCCGAACTCGGCATCCTGCGCGACCTGCACTGGCACGAAACCGACGATACCCTGGAAGTAGTAATCACGCCCACTTACAGCGGTTGCCCGGCTATGAACGCCATCGAGGTAAACATCCGCGCGGCCCTGCAGGAAGGCGACTTCGAGCGCGTGAAAGTCACCACCGTGCTCAGCCCGGCCTGGACTACCGAATGGCTCACCGAATCCGGACGGCAAAAACTGCTGGACTTCGGCATTGCCCCACCCGCCTCGGCAAGCCTCGATAAAAAAGCGCTGCTCGGCGAGAGCAAGGCCATCGCCTGCCCGTTGTGCCGGTCCACCAATACCAAAATGATTTCGCAATTCGGCTCCACCGCCTGCAAAGCGCTGTTCCGTTGTATGGACTGTCTCGAACCGTTTGATTATTTTAAGTGTCATTAGGTCATTAGGTCGTTGCGTCATTAGGTCATTGCGTCATTAGGTCGTTACGTCGTTGCGTCATTAGGTCGTTACGTCATTGCGTCATTAGGTCGCTACGTCATTGCGTCATTAGGTTGTTGAACATTAAAGGAGAATTGCCCACCCACTTCAAACTTCAAACTTCAAACTTCGAACTTCAAACTTCGAACTATTATCTCACCACCAGTAATTCACCTTCGCCACCAGCGACCGGTTTTTCGGCCCGAAGAACTGTACTGCATAATTGTCGGTGTACACCAGGAAAAAGTCGCTCATGGGCCGGAACCGCCATTGCAACCGGCTGTTGAGGTTGAAGTTATCCGCCTGGGTATTGTATTGCAGGAAGGTGGTCCACCACAGATTTTTGGCAAAAAACACCTCGATGCGCGGTGTGAGGTTAAAAATTTCAACATCGCAGAAAGGCGCCGGAAATTCGAGGCGGTTGTAGGCCGCGGCCAGCCGGAAATTGACCACCGGCTGAATGCGGTAAGACACTTCCACCCGGGCCGAATATTGTTTCCCCGAATAAAAACCGCCGGCGCCGGCAGAAACGGACAGAAAAAACGGCTTCCGGTAATCGGAGTTCCACTGCGCTTCCGCATTGGTAAATTGGTATTGCCCGGCATCCAGGGCCGGACACTGGGTAATCGTGTCGTCGTCAAATTTAAACGACACGGGCACATTGGCCCAATTGGGCGACACAGTCACAGAAAACTCGCTGGTATTTTTAAAATTCCAGGTTACGCCGGCCTTGTTGGACGATTCGTTGTAGCTGCCATCGGGGTTGAGTACCTGGAACAGTTCGGCGCCGATCTCCGTGTAATTGAGTCGCCCGGAAGTCGCGGCGGGAAAAATCCGGTATTTCAATTCGCTGTACAGGAAAATATAGCCGATGCGCAAGGTCGTGTCGAGCCGCGCGTCGTAGTTTTCAATACGTTGTTCGAAGCCCATGCCGGCCCGGTAGTTTTCGCCCATTTTCAGCATATCCAGCAGGGCGGAAAAACGGCGTCCGGCATAGTACACGCCGGCATTTCCCCAGCCGTTTTTATCACGTGCATCCGGCTGAAAGGCGTGATGATAGGTTGCCCAGCCGTTCCATTTGCCGTTATTGGACACATATAACATTTCCATCCCGGCATTGCGGTCGTACCGGTCGCGTTGTAATTCGCCGTCCCGGAATTCTTCGCGGTTGAAAAAATACCCGCTTACCGTAGAGCGCCCGAACACGCGCCGCCGCACGGCGAGGGCGGAATAGTTGCGCGCCGGCTCTTCCTCTTTGGCGCGGGTTTGCATACTCAGCAGACCGACACGGGTATCGGGATCGAGGTTGCCTGTCAGGCGCGCGCCGGCGACGATGGGCACGGGTTGGCCGTCAGCGTTGAGGCCGATGCGGCGGGAGAAAAAGGGCCGGATGGGCGGTATGCCGAAATTGGCAAACAGGTCGGCGTTTTCCAGAAAAAACGTACGTTTTTCGGGTAGCATCACGTCGAAGCGGGTGAGGTTCACCACCTGTTCGTCGATTTCAATTTGGGAAAAATCGGGGTTTACAGTCAGGTCGAGGTTCAGGCCCGAGCCGATGCCCACTTTGGCGTCGAGGCCCACGCCGGGTTTTAATTCCCAGTCCTTTTTTGCCTCATAATCTTTTGACAAAGCGGCTGTTGCATAAGGAATAACATTAAAATTACCTTTTACGCCCCGGGGCGCCACATCCCAAAGCAATGCGCCCGCCCAGCCCACATCGGTCGCCTCGAACTGAAACGGCACCTTCGCCCAGGAGGAATAAACGCCGTTCAGGAGGTCATTTCGGATAAAATTGACGCCCCAGGTACATTGTCCGGCTTTAAAACGCAGGATGCGCAGCGGGATGGCGTACTCGGCCGTCCAGCGGTCGGGGTACGTTTTGGTTTCCACTTGCCAGGTGTTGTCCCAATTGGCGTCTATGTCTTCCACCCCGGATGCCACGAGGGCTTCCGTTTGAACGCCCGCGGCGCTTACACCGAAGAAATAACCGTTGTTGGCTGTGTTGGCGGGGTCCAGCACGACGGCAAAACCGTCGGAATCCCAGTAGCCGACGTCGCGCTTGAGGCTTTGGAGCACAAAAGGCCCCTTGTGCCAGCAAGTGACGGCGAAGTACAAATACCGGTCGTCGGAGGCACAATGCACTTCTGTTTGGGCCGGGGCCGGGCCGCCGTCGCGGGGCCATTTGAGCCAGAAATTGGTGGCCGCGGCGGCGGTTTGCCACACGGGTTCCGACAAGTCGCCGTCGATGGCGATGGCGGTGTTGGTCAGGGAAACCAGGAGCGAAAAAGTATCCTGGTGGGCCTGGCGGGTAGTTTGAGCAGGGAGGTATTGCGCCAGCAATAACAGTGCAAGGAGGTAGAAAGGACGCATGAGCGGGTTTTCGTTTTCGAATTGTAAAGGTCGAAACCGTTTCGGAAAAAAAATAATTCCCGGGAAACCTCGGGTATTCCCAACCCTGAGAATATTTCTAATGCCTATCCGTATATTGTACCCCGCCGCCGCCATAGCCATCTACTTAATGCTACTTTGCCATATTAAACAACTTTAGAGGTTTTTGAACCACTTTAGTACACTTTAGAGCACTTTAGCCGACTAAGAAGCGCTTTTTGAGCCTACTAAGTAGTCGTTCAAACCACTCGAACTCGGCTTTGTGCCCTAAAGTGTACTAAAGTGGTTCAAATAAATATCGTGTAAGGCGGTGACCAGTCCCCCTTCAATTCCCGATACCGCCGAGCGTGGGCTACGTACAATCCCAGGTGTACAAAACAGAACTAAAATCCAGGCGTTTCAAATCCTCTTCCCGGATAAATAGATTGCCAACGCCAACATCTCCCCACAAAATATGGTCGCCCTCCGAATCAATCTGAAGCAGCAGGATATAATCGGAATAGCTTTCCTTACTGCGCGGGTCCCATTGTGTAAAATAGGCGTATCCACCTATTTTGTGTCCGCCAGGATTTGCAATGTCTCCGGTTTCATATTTTTCCCACAAAGCGTCGTTTTCATACTCGGACGAAAAATCATAATAGTTCTTTCCAAAATACATTTCAAAGCGCCAATCTGAGTAGGGAACATATTCTTTCTCCAGACGGAATGTCAACCGGTGTTCGACGGTTATCGGCGTATAAACATCATCGTTCCGGAGGTTAAATACCGGTATGCCCGGGTTGAGATTATTTTCATCGACAATCGTGTGAAATAAGACCCGGAAAGATATCTGATCGGTATAGTCGTCAAAATTGACACCGTACAAGTCATCTTTTGCGGCAATAAAAAACTGAAGTATTCCGGCTTCCGGATAGTTATTTAAGTGAGGTACTTCGGCAAAATTTATTTGCGCCAGCATAATCATGGGCTTACCAGTTTTATCCGTTGGATAGTTTTTATTTGCTGGAAAATAGGGTTTCCCCAGAAATTTGCTGACTGTCAATGGCAAGTTATCTTCCACAGTCGCGGTAATCCGCACAGTTGACGTTTCCGATTGTTCCAAAATGCGCATCAATTCGGTCTCTTCCATATACTTTTTCGGCACATTTGACGGACTGGTATTTTCCTTAACTGGCATCGGTTCGTTTCTCCCGATTAGTTTATTCAGGAATTCTAAAAATCCCATCTTCTTCTTTTTTAGCGGTACGCATATTTATACAAAAGTACTTAAAATATCCATTTTTTTTGCTTTTATTCACTTGTTCATTCCTGAATTTCCGTTGATGGAAAACCCTTCCTGCTGCTGCCCGGCGAGGGAAACAGAACCATTCCATTGTTTCCAAAAAAATAAGCGGGAAGCGGACATTTCACTCCATTAAAAGACACCGTTCCTACACGACATTGTCCGTTTACAGCATTTACATATCTTTTGGGATAACCTTGGCATATTTTTTTTGAGTTTTGCAACGCAGGAACGGGTGAGTAATAACTGACAGGTTATTGTTCACCCGTTTCTTAATTCGTCAGACATAATCCTGCTTAAAAAACAACACAATCGTCACCAAATAAAACAATCCTTATGTACCTGCGCCTACTTCCGTTCCTTGCCCTGATATTATTTTCCTTTTCCACCGCTGCCCAGAAATACCTCGAAATGATCGATGCGGGCGTCTATACTATTGCAGAAATCCAACAAGAAGCCGAGGCGCATTTCGACATCGTCGGGCGGGAACGGGGCAGCGGATACAAACAATACAAACGCTGGGAATACGTCGCTCAATTGGAACTGGATGACGCGGGCGTCAAAATCGCCAACGCCGAACTGGCCCGGCGCGCCCGCGACTACCGGCGCGCCGAGCGGCAGCGGCAAACTGAAACCAATGCTTTTGCGGGCGACTGGAAACAACTCGGCCCCACCTACTGGAACGCCACTTCTGGCTGGAACCCCGGCGTAGGGCGCGTCACTTCCATCGGCCTTGACGTAACAAACAACAAACATATCATCGTCGGCAGCCCCACAGGAGGGGTCTGGAAAACCCTCGACGGCGGCAACTCCTGGACGCCCCTCACCGACGACTATTCCACCGTGGATGTGTACGCCCTCGAAATTTCCCCTTACAACAGCAACCACTATTTGTGGGGCAGCACGTCGGGCCGCATCTACCGCTCCACTGACGGCGGCGCCACCTGGACGACCACCGGCAACGTTACCGGCACCGGGCGGGTCAGCCGCATCCAGTACCATCCGACCAACCCCAACACGGTGTACGCGGTGTCCGAATCCAACGGCCTGTTCCGCTCCACCAATAGCGGTAGTACCTGGAGCGCCGTAACCGGTGTCAATGGCGTGCCCGGCTATGACGTGGAGTTCAAACCCGGCGACCCGAACACCATTTATTTTTCCGGCAGGCTGGTCTATCGTTCCACTAACGGCGGCACGTCTTTTACCCAAATAAGCGGTTTCGGCACGGCAAGCAATAACTACAAAATGATGGGTGTATCGCCGGCCAACCCAAACTTCGTTTACGTACTGGAATCCAACGGCGGCAGGTTCGGCGCTTTTTACAAATCCACCAACAGTGGCGCCTCCTACACCAAACTCGTCGACGGCGCCGACATCAACTATTTCGGGTATAGTGAAACCGGCGACGACGACAGGGGGCAGGCGCCCCGCGATATGGACGTGGCCGTTAGCCCCTCCAATGCCAATGAAGTACACATTGCGGGTATCCACACCTGGAAATCCACCAACGGCGGCGTTTCGTTTGACCTGACCTCCTTCTGGATGCCGGGCAGCGCTGCGTCCCTCGGGGTGGGCTACAACCACGCGGATATTGACATCCTGAAATTCGCCGGCGACACCCTGTACGTCGGCTCCGACGGCGGCATGTACACCAGTACCGACGGTGCCGCATCCTTTGTGGACCGCTCTTCCGGACTCGGTATCCGGGAGTTTTACAAAATAGGCGTTTCCAAAACCAACCCCAACGTGGTTTCCGGCGGCTCCCAGGACAACGGCACCAGTGTCATGCGCGGCGCTAACCGGGCCTGGGTAGACTGGCTCGGCGCCGACGGCATGGAGACTTTCGTAGACTGGAACAATGCCTCCATTCTTTACGGTACCTCGCAATACGGCTCTATGTACCGTTCCACCAACCAGGGTACGTCCCGCAGCTCCATTTCCAAGCCGCCGGACGTGGAAGACGGCGCCTGGGTGACGCCATTCGAGCAAGACCCGCTAACGCCGACCACTATTTATGTCGCCTTCGAAGACGTATGGAAAAGCACCAACAGCGGAAACGGCTGGACAAAAATCTCCAACTTCGCCAACGGGAACATGACTCAAATGAAAATCGCTCCCTCCGACAACCAGCGTATTTATGTTTCCCGAGGCTCTTCCCTCTTCACCACGGCCAACGGCGGCGGCAGTTGGACCACCACTCCCATATCCTGGGGCACAAACACCATCAGTTACATCGCCGTTCATCCGCAAAACCCGCAACGAGTGCTGATCGTTACCTCGTCCGGAGTTTATCACTCCGACAATGCCGGGAACACCTGGGCGAACATCAGTTCGGGTCTGCCCTCCGGTACCAAGTACTGCGCGGCATGGGAGAACACGGGCAAAAACGGTATTTACGCCGGCGGGTTCGGCTTCGTATCGTACACGAACGATGACCTTAACGGTCAATGGGTCGGCTTCTTCGAAGGGCTGCCTAATGCGCGCGTTTATGAACTGGAAATCAACTATGTTTCCAATACCATTTTCGCCGGCACCTACGGCCGGGGCCTGTGGGAATCGCCGCTTTACCAACCCTCGGCGCCCGTGACCGCATTCAGTGCCGACAAGCGTTTGGGCTGCCGGGAAATGACGGTTGCCTTCACAGATAAATCCGTCAACGGCCCAACAGCCTGGGAGTGGACATTTGAAGGCGGCGCCCCCGCCACCTCCACGCTGCAACACCCCACGGTGACCTTCAGCGGAAGCGGCGCTTACACCGTGCGCCTGAAGACCTCTAACGCCGGAGGCGAAAACACCGCGGAGGAAATTGATTACATCACCTTAGTCGGCCCGGCCGCGCCCGTTGTGCCCAATGTGGAACGCTGCGGTCCCGGCGAAGTGAGCTTCAACGCTACCGGACAGCCGGGCGAGCAGCTCAGGTGGTATGCCTCCGAATCGGCTGTTACCCCGTTGTTTACCGGCGACGTATTCACGACGGATATTTCCCAAACTACCACCTTCTACGCCGCCGCCGGCATGGATTACCGGCTGTCGCAGCGCGTAGGACCGGCCTCCAGCGGCATCGGCGCCGGCGGGGACCATGCCGGCGGGTATTACCAGATTTTTGATGCGGAAAAACCGTTCGTCCTGAAATCAGTCACCGTTTATGCCACAGACGCCAAAGACCGTACGTTCCAGTTGCGGGACGCCAACGGCGTTGTGTTGTCGGAAAAAACAATTTTTGTAAATAATGGCGAGCAACGGGTGACCTTGGATATGAACATCCCGCAGGGCGCCGATCTGCAAATCGGCTGCCCCAACCCGGCCAACCTTTTTCGAAATAACGGCGGTGTCAATTATCCTTATGTTATCGATGGGCTGATGCGGATCAAAACTTCCACTGCAGGTCTTGACTACTATTATTACCTGTACGATATCGAGGTGGAAAGTGATGAAGTGTGCGAAAGCGACCGCACGGCGGTAACCGGCACTGTCAATATCGCGCCGGTAGCGCCCATCGTCGCGGCGTCCGGTCCCACGGCGCTATGCCCTGGCGAATCGGTCGAACTCACGGCGGCCGATGTGTGCCCGGACTGCATCGTACACTGGTCGACCGGCGAAACCGGGTCGGCCATCACCGTCGCCAGTGCCGGCGCCTACACGGCTACCGTCAGCGCCGTCAGCAATATCTGCGGCGACAGTCCGGCGTCCAACGCCGTTAACGTCACTACGGAAACTATTCCTGCACCGCCTACCGTTGCCGCTGCCGGCCCTACGGCGCTTTGTCCCGGCGAATCGGTCGTACTTACCGCAGAGAATGTGTGTTCCGGCTGCACGGTACAATGGTCCACTGGCGAAACCGGGCCGAACCTCACGGCTTCCACCGGTGGCATGTACACCGCCCTGGTGCGCAATGTTTGCGGCGACAGCCCCGTATCTGAAGCCATTCAGGTTACAGTGGGCGCAGCGCCTGCCGCACCCACCGCTTCCGCTTCTGGCCCAACGGCGCTTTGCCCCGGCGAATCGGTCGTACTCACCGTGGATAATGTGTGCCCGGACTGCACCGTGCATTGGTCCAACGGCGAATCCGGGCCGAGCCTCAGTGTTTCCACGGGCGGCGATTACACGGCCCTGGTGCGCAATGTTTGTGGCGACAGCCCGGCTTCCAACGTCATCTCTGTCGAAATAGGCGCCGCGCCCGCTATGCCCACCGTCTCCGCGTCCGGCCCCACGGCACTCTGCCCCGGCGAATCGGTCGTGCTTACGGCGGTTGACGTGTGTGCGGGTTGTACGGTAAGTTGGTCGAATGGCACGAGCGGGCCGGAGATAACCGTCTCATCTGGTGGTATTTACACAGTTGTCGTAGGAAACGTTTGTGGCGACAGCCCAAGTTCCATACCTATCCCGGTCACCACGGGCACCATTCCCGCCACGCCTACCATCTCCGCTGCTGGCTCCACGGCCTTATGCCCCGGCGAATCGATCGTACTCACGGCTGAAAATGTGTGCGCGGGCTGCACGGTGTCCTGGTCCAACGGCGAAACCGGGTCGGGCATCATCGTTTCCGAAGCCGGTGTTTACACGGCTTTGGTCAGCAATACCTGCGACGACAGCCCGGTTTCCGAGCCGGTTTCCGTTACGATGGGCGTTCTTCCCGCGGCGCCCGCCGTCACGGCTTCAGGCCCCACGGCGTTTTGCGCCGGCGAGTCGGTCGTGCTTACGGCGGACAACTTGTGTCCGGACTGCACCGTGCATTGGTCGACCGGCGAAACCGGGCCAAGCATCACCGTCTCCACAGCCGGCATGTACACGGCCACCCTCAGCAATGTTTGCGGCGACAGCCCGGCATCCGGCGCCGTCGCCGTTATCACGAATACGGCTCCTGCCATGCCCAGTATCGCTGCTTCGGGTTCCACCACACTCTGCCCGGGCCAATCGGTCGTACTCAACCTGGCCGATGTATGCGCGGGCTGTGCAGTACAATGGTCCAACGGAGAAATCGGTCCGGATATCACTGTCTTCACGGAAGGCTTATACACGGCTATCATCAGCAATGAATGTGGCGACAGCCCGGCATCCGATGCTATTCCGGTAATTACGGAAACCGTTCCTGCCGTGCCCGTCATCGCTGCTTCGGGCCTCACGGCGCTCTGTCCCGGCGAGTCGGTTGTACTTAGCCTGGCCGATGTATGTGCGGGTTGTACGGTACAATGGTCCAACGGGGAAAGCGGTACGGGCATCACCGTCGCTGCGGCAGGCATGTACACGGCTATCGTCAGCAATGTGTGTGGCGACAGCCCGGTGTCCAACGCCATTTCCGTCACTGCGGAAGCCCCGCCGGCCGCGCCGACCATATCCGCTTCCGGCGCCACGACCTTATGTTTCGGCGAATCGGTTGTGCTGTTGGCCGACAATGTTTGCGCCGGCTGTGCGGTGCACTGGTCCAACGGTGGAACCGGGGCGTCTATCACGGTTTCTGCGGCAGGCACGTACACGGCAATTGTCAGTAATACCGATAGCAATCTTTGCGGCGATAGCCCGGCATCCAATGCCATCACCGTGACGATCCACCCGCCCTTTGTTCCAACGGTTGAACTCAGCGACTTGTGTAAACTGACTGCGCCGGTGGGCAGCGATTACCAGTGGTTTGTGAACGGGGCACTGATACCCGGCGCCAACGGGCCAACCTGGTCGGCGCAGGTGACAGGCGAGTATGTAGTATCCATGAATAACCCGGAGGGATGCCCCGGCATATCCGGGCCGATATTTGCCGAGGCCTGCTTGAGCAACACCAACAATATAAACACCGCCGTGTCGGTGCGTGTGTATCCGAACCCGGCGCAGGATCGTATTTTCCTCGATATTCAGGCCGCCCGGGCCACGAGCGCGCGTATCGATCTGTTTTCTGCCGACGGGCGGTACGTGGGACAGTTGTTTCTGGGAGATATTTTGCCCGGTGGGCAAATTTTAGACCTCGCGTTGCCGGAGTTGGCGGGAGGCATGTACCGGTACCGGCTGGCGACGGATGTGGGGAGCGTGCAGGGGAATTTGGTGGTGTTGCGGCGGTAAGGGGGGGGGAGAAAACTACGACTAATTTGGCGGTTTAAGATTTTATCTTACATTTACCTCCTCAAGCAAGTACCGCATGAACCAAATATTTCCCGTTTTATGTCAGCCTGCTCCTTGCGTGAATCCAACCGGATTGGGTTGGATTCACGCAATTTTTTTTTACGCGGGCTAGGAGCGGCAGTTGCGTGAAACCAGCCGAATTGGGTGGTTTTACGCAACTGCTGTATGTTGGGCAGTGGTTGACAAAGCGAGTTTTCACGCAACTGGGCCTAAGAGCATGTTGGGGATTTTCCTGCCGGGCCCAAAACAGTTCTTTTTTCGCCATTTTTCACCTTTTTTCAGTCACGTAGTCCCCGCTATGCTCCTTCAAAAACGCGAAAACTGACGAAAAAAGCCCTCGTTTTTGGCTCCGGCAGAAAATCCCCAACATGCTCT
>CAUJEY010000141.1 GCA_963169325.1 Bacteroidota bacterium | reverse complement strand
GGATCGACAGAGCCGTCATATTCGATGAGCGGCTTTCCGTTGCACCGGCACTCCATCATCCGGTGGCCGTCCTGATCGATGGCGACTTTCAGTTTGAGGGGCTGCCAGCTGTTCGGATCCGCGAGCGGCGACGGGCCGGGTGCGGCGATATTCAGGGGCGGGTTCACGGCCTGGTAGGATTTGCTCCGGTAGTTGCTTTGTTCGTTTGCCCCGTCCATCTGGGCCATTTGGTTGATGTATTGGGCCAAATAGTTGCCCAGGGCCGCGGGGGAGCCGGACTCGTAGTCGGATGAATGATCCCGAAAATTGTACCCGTGTTTTTTCATGATGTCCTGAAACCGGGTCAATGCGCCGTTACCGTTTGGAGAATTGGTGTAGCGGGCCGTCAGCAGCCGGTACGCGGCGAAGCTCATCGCCTCGGCGCGGGCCGCTTCCACGTCCTTCGGCACGGGCACTTTTTTGAACGGGCAGGTAATACCGCCGACGGTTTTGCCCAGCAGGTAGGTATCGGCCTCGTTGTCGTAGGCCGCCCAGCCGTCGTAGAGGGCGAGGGAAAAATGGAAGAGGTTGCGGGCCTGCACGGCCGGCCGGCCGAGGTCTTCCCTGATGGTTTGAAGAACAGCCTCGTTCCATTCGCGTGCTATGGAGTGCTGCTGGGCAGCAAGGGATTGCGAAAGAGACACAAAACAAAGGAGCGCGAGTAGTCGTGCAATGGACAGGTGGTACATCATGAATGGCTTGAATTTCCGGTGGATGGGGTTATGCCCGCTTCCGCTGCCGGAGGGAATGAGGGGCGAGTGGCTTTATGTTTACAGGATTGCATGGTGGTAGCGCTATTGGTACAGTTTTTTAACTTCGTTTTCGATGTTTTTTTCACAGTTAACCAGTCTGCATTTTTGAGCAGGACAGGTGATTCGTCCTGATCGGCATCGTCGAAATAAGTCAGGCTACGGGCTATGAGAAATTCAGAGCCATACGGGTATTTTTGATTGTAAAAGGCCAGCAACTCAGAAAGTGTGAACTGTTTCATCAAAAAAAACAGATCGGTAAAATCACGTTTTCGTCCACGACCGGTGATGGCTGCAAGTTTCATGGCTCCGATATCTGGCAAACTCACCAAGCGTATGTCGGATTCCTGGTGCACTTCCCGAAGCAGTGGATATTTGTAATTGACGAAATCTACTTTGACGCCATTGATATCCAATACCAGAATGTTTTTCGTGGCATGCATCAATCGCACAGTACCCAAACCACCTGCCAAATCCAGAATTTCATCTTTTTCGAACGGCCGCACGCCGAACAGATCGAGGTCGACTGAGAGCCAGTGCCCAATTTGCAAGGCAATAGAAGTCCCTCCTGCAAGATTGAAACCTTCCAGTTCGGATACTACCATGATACGTTTTAGTAAATCCAATGTCCCGGGGAGGACTGTATTTGTGTGTAGCATCGAAACTGTTCTCTTGGGATGTTGAAGATGGCGCTCAAAAAACTTAGCGATTTAGGATCCAGATCGCGGGATTGCAGCATCTCTTCCCGAATACGATGCATTCCATACCGCTGTTGAATAGTACGCCAGTCCGTTACTGTACCATACATCAGTACACGCTCGATGACGTAGCGGGCTTTATTGTCCCAGTCAATTTTGGCGTAATCGGTGTCCCAGAAAATGACTTGCGATAGGTTCATATTTTTTTTTGTGCAAATTTAAAGGGTTGCAGGGGATTAAGGTGGTATTATTTGGGGTGGTTTTGTGTGTTTAGGATTGCATGGCAGTGGTTATTTGCAGTTTTTGTAATTGACGAAATCCACTTTCACGCCATTAATGTCCAGCACCAGAGTATTTTTTGTGGCAGGCGTCAAAACCGCACAGTACCCAAGCCAGCGGTTGCAACAGCAAGGCGTTGATATCAGCAAATGTTTTGACTCAGGATTTTTTAAACTGTTCCAGCAACCACTCCCGTTCCGTCAGCACCGGTTCCGACGCTATTTTTTGTTTTAGCCTGTCCACTTCGGCTTTGTCGTTCCAGTGGAGGGCTATCAGCTTTTGCGTATAGCGCGCCAGGTTGAGGTAGTTGTTGCGGTGATAGCCAAGGCCCGGTTTGCGCCGGATATATTTGATCAGGGCTTCCAGATGGGCGTGCAGGACCTCGTACTCCTCCAGTATATAGTAGGTCTTCAGGGCAATCGTTTTTGCGGCCATATTGAGCAGCGGTTCCTGATAATTGGAATGTTGAAGCAACGTCAGCACGGCGTCGTAGTTTTTCCGGGCAAATTCCAGACGGGCAAGATTAAAACTAAAGGCGCTGTCGCGGTAGTGTCGTTCGAGGGTGTTCCGGTACCGGTGAATAAAGTCTTCCACCCATTCGTACTCGAGCGTATGTAATCCGGCCGCCACAATATTGAAATACGTGAAGTTTGACAAAGTCCCCTTGTCGAGCAGGTGCCCTTTCAGGAGGCCGTCTTTATAAAAATCCAAAATGTCGTGAAAGAAGCCCGATTGTCCTTCATTGACCCTGCGGATACAGTAGTTGATTGCAAAGAGGAACAGGTCGCGCACTTCATCGGAGTTGAACACGTGTCCCTGCATCAGGAGTCCTTCCTTAAACCGGCTGAAATAGCCCGCGGCGTCCGGGGCTTCCAGCATTTTCAGGCAGTAATACCAGGTGGAAATGGCCGGAAATTCGAGGAAAGCAGAATTTTCCAGAATGGTTTCCACTTCCAGGCGAAGGCTCAGGCTTTGCTTCGGAGTAAAGCGGGCGCTATAGGCTGTGTGCAGACATAAATACCGGAGTTTTTGCGCAAGCCAAAGCAAATCGGCATTGTTGGACAGCCGCACCAGGTACTGTTCATCTTCCGGGTGACGCAGGGAATAATACCGGGCTTCTTCCCAAAGCAGCCCCCCCTGCCGGATATAGTAATCGCTGTTGCGCAAGGGTTGACGCTCCAGGGTTTGATTGGCCAACTGCAGCGCATCCTGAAAGTGCCGTTCCAGGCCCTTTTGCCGGTACGCCTGTACGAGGGCATTTTCCATGGCGCCCGCCGTGTTTTGCCATTGCTCCAGCGCCAGAAACTGGTCGACCAGTTTTTGCAGATAACTCATCAGCAGACGCATTTGCTGGGGCGAATAGGGCGTATCCGGGCACGCTCTGACAAACAGGGTTTCCTTCCCGCCGTCCATGGGTTGCCCCTCCAGCACAGAATCGTACAACCGGACCACATCCTCGCGCTGATTAAAAAGAGCCGACCGCAGGAATAAGCCCAGGCGGCGCTGCTCGCCCTTCGAGAGTACATGGATGGTGTGAAATAATTTATGCAAAATTATCTATTCAATTAATATTAAAATACTTATTATCAATGATATAAACAAATTTTTGTAATTATAAATTTCTACAAAAGTAAGAAATTGTATTTGTATGCGCAAACCTGCCGGTACACCTTTGCATCGAACATTTAAATTTACCCGCATGAAAAAAAGCTACATTATCATCGTCCTGCTGCTAATAATCCTATTTAACCAGGAAAAAAACGTGGCGCAAAGCCTCGTTTGTAATGACCTCGTCTTCATCTCGCTGGACGAAACCTGCATGCATACGATCACCCCGGAAGAAATTCTGGAGGGAACACTGTTCGATAACTGCATCGTGGAACTGGACAAGACAGCGCCTTTTGGCAACGGCCCCTGGGTGGCGCCGATTCTTGGCCCCGGCGATATAAACAAAACCTACCAGGTCCGTGTCAAACACTTGCCCTCCGGCAATAGCTGTTGGGGCAATGTTAAGTGCGAAGACAAACTTGCCCCCCAGATGCAATGCTCCGGCCTTACTACTGTCAACATCGTGGCAGCCATGCCCGCCACCCTTTCAGTAGCGGATTTGGCGATAACGATCACCGACGGATGTACGCCGGCCAATAACATTGTCACGTATTTCGAAGGCAATCAGACTACCTTGCTTTTGGATTGTGATAACGTGGGCATGAATACGATTAAGGTCTATGCTACCGATCAGGCCGGCAATTCAACAACGTGCAACACAACCGTTTTAGTTACCGAAGACGGCGATTGCCAAGCCTGTGTCGGCTTTTGTCCGCCGGCAATAACGGTGACTTTCGGGGAAGGCTACAACAATCTCCGGCCCGCTTTTCTGAGCAACAACTGGAGCGCTTTCGACCCGTATGGGAATGCCGCTTTCGACCCGTTATGCACTTACCAGGATTCGAGTTACACCATACAATACTACACCGGCACGCTGGGACAGAGCTGGTTTCTTCGAAAATGGATATGGGCGGACGCCGGCGGCCAGGTAACGGGCACTTGCGACCAGCCCATCATATTTGCCAGTAAGCAGAGCGTAACCGTGCAAGGTAAGGTGTACCTCGAATCTACCGCCAACTGTACCCCCGACCCCGGCGAACCGGGCTACGACGGGTTCAACGTGGAGGCTACCAAACTCCCATCCGGCGTCAAACAAATCGTAAAACCGGCAAGCGATGGCGCCTATTCCATCAACATTGAATTGGGCCCCCTGGATTCGGCAGCCGTGATCAACCTGGATTTGCCCCCCGGCCTCAGCTCGGCTTGCCCTTCGGCGTTGTCTATTCCATTCAACGGCATCGATATCCAAACCACCTTCGATATCGGCCTCAAAACGGACGGAGACTGCCCGTTGATGCAGGTAAACCTCAGTGCCTTGAACAGCCGGCGTTGCTCGGCCAACCAGTTCGCCATCAAATACTGCAACATCGGTTTTGACACGGCTTACAGCGCGTATGTAACCGTGCAATTCGACACGATGATGAACGTGCTTTCTGCGACGCTGCCGTATACCGCCGGGCCGAACAATACCTATACCTTCCAACTCGGCGACGTGAATCCATTAAGTTGCGGTACTTTTTATGCGAGCGTCTTTTTGAGTTGTAATGCCGTGATCGGACAAACGCTCTGCGCCGAAGCGACCGTCTGGCCGAATACACCTTGCGACGGCCCCTGGGCCGGGCCTTTCGTGACGGCCACCGCTCAATGTGAGGGCGACTCCGTCAGTCTTGCTATTTGGAATGAGGGTCAGCAGGACATGACCGCCCCGCTCGATTTTATTGTTATTGAAGATTTTATCATGCACCACGGCGGCATGTTTTTGTTGAACTCGGGCGATTCCATAACGATAAAAGTCCCCGCCAACGGAGCCACCTGGCGGATAGAAGCCGATCAGGACCCCAACTATCCCGTGGAGGGCATCGTCTCTGCCGCTACTGAAGGCTGCGGCGGCCTGAACACTCCCGGACTGATCAATGCGTTTACCCTGAACGAGAATCCTCTTTCTACCGATCAGGAATGCGTCGTCGTGGTCGGATCTTACGACCCCAACGACAAATCTGCCGTGCCAACCGGCTATGGAAACGACCACACTATTCGCGCCAATGAGTCAATCGAGTATAAAATCCGGTTTCAAAATACCGGTACCGACACGGCGTTCCGCGTGGTGATCGTGGATACGCTCTCCACGCTGCTCGATCCCTTCACGCTTGAGGCCGGCGCTTCGAGCCATGCTTATCGCCTTCAGGCATACGCCGGCGGCATCGTCCATTTCGTGTTCGACCCGATCATTTTGCCCGACAGTATCCACAATGAAGCGGCGTCGCATGGTTTTGTGCAATTTCGTATTGCCCAAAAGCCGGACCTGCCCGACGGCACGGTCATCGAAAATACAGCGTCGATTTATTTCGACAGCAACGATCCGGTCCTTACAAATACCGTGCATCATACCATCGGCCGGCCGTATGTGGCGCTGAAAAGCCAGACGCCGCATGTTCCGGGCGTCGAGGTGAGCCTCATGCCCAATCCGTTCCAGGAACAGACGGTCGTGGAGGTACAAGGCAAGGCAATCCGAAACGGGATGCTATCGCTTTACGACAGCCAGGGACGTTTGGTCCGCAGGCAAAACATGCCGGACAACCGGACTATCCTGTACCGGCAGGATTTAAAAGCAGGGTTGTATTTCTTCCAAATCACGGAGGAGGGCGCAACCATTGCCAGCGGGAAGGTACAGGTGTATTGACCCGGAATTGCAAGCAGATGTGTTGAAAAAGTACTGCGGTTACACCCGGCGGAAAGTGGTTTGATAAAAACAGATTCCGCCGGGTGTCAGCAGTTTCTAACGTGGCTTGGTGGGAGGTGTCATCGCGACGCAGGAGCGGTGACATCTCCCACCAACCGGGCTGGGAATCTGCTCAGAGATGTCACCAGCCTCATGCTTCGGCTGATGACACCTCTTCGCTGGCGCCACATTAGAAATTGCTGGCCGGGTGTAAGATATACTTGCGGTGCGTTGGCTTTCAATGTTTTAGCTATTAACGGGTGGCTTTGTGTTTGTAGGATTGCACGTGGCGGGAGTTTTATAGTTCTCTTGTGGCTATATCGATCAGAAATGTTTTTACTTTTTCTTCACTAACCGCGTAGACAGTATTTCCGGATGCATGGCGCTTGAAGTACAGGTTGAAAAAATTGGCGACCTCCGGAAAATAGTTGTGCCGGTTGCGATTCACGGTGGTTTTATAAAACGTGGCGGCAACCTGCCTTAAACTCATCAGTTTGATCAATTCCCGTACGTCGTCCACCGTTCCGTAATTGAGAATGGTTTCCACCAACAGCTCATCGCTGACATCGGATAATTTATCGTCGCTTACCGACCAGAATAGCGGGCGGCGATGACGGATGTATGTTTCTTTTGCTGTCATGGATGGCAAATATAAGGGTTTGGGGACACGTATTCAAGGGTTTTTCAATAATCCCAATGTCCCGGGTTCAACTGTGCGAGTTTGTAACATCGGAATTCCGTTTTGGAAACTACCTAAACACCGTCACATCCCCCCGAAAAACTACACTTTCCCCATCAATAAACCGAACCACAGCGTAATATACATACACGCCGGGCGCGACCTCCTGCCCCTTGAACCTTCCATCCCAGCCCTGGCTCGAATCGTTCGGCTGAAATTGCGATACGGCAAACATTTCCTCGCCCCAACGGTCGTAAGTATGTGGAATGTACGATCAGGGGTTAGCGAGCCTCAAAACCCCACCGCTCCCGATGCAACCGCATATACGAAAGGCCGGGTCGAAAACCTGGCTGTGCAGGCAATCGAATGGGTTGCCCTTCCATACGGCGCAGGCTGTAAGCAGTTTCTGATTCCTGAAGAGACCTGTGGACCAATACCCTGTATTCATCCGAAAGGGATATCAGGCCGGAATCAAAAGCCGCGTGGAGATTTTTGCAAAGTGCCAGACCGTTGGTAGGATGGTCAATGCCGGATTTCGCATGATCCTGAATATGGCAGGCATCTACCAATGGGTGCCACATTTCCTTTTGGGCTCGCAGTCCGGAAATGCAGCAGGTATGGTTATATAACCCGAGTACGTTTTCCCGAAACTTATGCACCTCCATATCTAAATAATCCGAATCTAAACTTTCGATAATTCTAACTTATAAAGAACATTCTATCTTCAAGTAATGTATTATAAACATACTATATAATTTATGACATACACATGCTTTTTAAATTATACCCAAAATGGCATAGAATTTGTCTTTTTAGGCTCAGTATCAAGTGGATGCAAACTCAAACTTGAACTCTACTAAATAACATTTTCGTTTCTACCATAAAATTAAGGTCAAAATGCCAAACCCTCAAATTGCAAAGAAACTTTTGTCACTAAAGCGCAACAAACTTACCCTTGAAAGGAAAAGAAGAAAGGCACTTGAGCAATCAACCAAAATCAACATATTAATTGCAGAACTTAATGCCAAAATCCAACATTTGGATTTGGAAATCAAGAAGTTAAGTTAACAACAATTGATAATGAGTATTCAATTGATTTTGAATATAAAATGTTAAAGTTTTCGCTTCTGTTTACTCCAAATTTTATATGTTTTAATTCTTCCAAAGCATCGATATAATCCTTAGCCGGATATTCTTCTACAGCAATTTTAAAATTATCGACCGCTCCTGCTTCATCCTCATAATAAACCAATACGATTTCAAATGCAAAATATAAGAGCTTGATTTCTTCCGCGAAATCTTCAATTTCTTCCCTACTTTTTCTCCTATACAGCGTAGCCGCCACTTTATTAGCCAAAGCATCCTTATTACTGGAAAACCAGATCACTTCACTTGGCGTGGGATGTGTTTTCATTACTTCTAAAAAATCCTGAGAATAAGCCTCCTCCATACCTTCAATGTTGTGATTAGCAACAGATAAAAGTTGGTCTGATAAGACAATTTCTTCTCGCAAGGCAAATTCTTTCGCTTGGGCAATTGACAATTCTTTGTTGAGTACACTTTCCATGACATAATTCAGTTTAGTTCTAAAAATCAAATAATTGCCCTGCTGCTTTCTTGATTTGATCTTGTCGATTGTATTTAAATATGCATGAAGTGGAGAACCTACTTCAAACAGTTCACTGTAAAAGTCTGTGGTAAAAAGGTGCATATCACTATTTCTGACATTTCCACGAAAACCTATCACATAGTTACTAACTGACTTTATTTCCTCTACTAAATTTTCTGAATTGCAACTGCATAATATAATACATTCTAATCTGTGATTCCCCCTAAGAAACTTCACTAACATATCACTCCGGAATGAATGTGCTATGCCATCTGGTTTACTGACTTGCATTTCCCCATCAATATTGCCATGCCCACAGTAATGAATATACTCCGGAGCTATTTTTCTTATTTTATCAATTAATTCATCACTTGTAACGTGATCCAAGTATTTTATCGAAAAATCGTCTTTTAAATTGGCGTTAATAAGAGCGTCTAAAAGATGTTTATGTTCCGATGAACATTCAGTCGAATGGAGGTTTTGCGGTTCTGAAGCGACAAAAAGGATGTTTTTCATGACAGGTGATGTTTAAGATTTGAATTCTATACTTGTAACATCACCCTTTTTTACATAAGATAAAATCTCTTCGGTAATTGCAGAATCTCCTTTATCATAGATAATTTTTCGCTTCGCCCCATTATTAAAACGAATTATGATATGCGGCTCTGCAAAAGCCATTTCCTTAATTTTTACAAAAGCATATGTTAATACGGAAATGAAGACGAGTTTAATGGCCTCTTCAGTTACATCCATTTTGGAAATGACCTCCAAGGTGTCAGAGAAAACCGGTCTCTCATCCTCTTTTTTTTCAGGCTTGGTTGGAGAAGTGTTTGATTTTTTTCGGTCCGCCGAAACTTGGTACTTATCAGATTTTGCTTCAATGGAAGCTTTAATCGAAACACTTATTCCATCCGGGATGGAAGTTTGCTCAAGCGCTGCGAGTAAATCACGGACATTAAAGTCCTCTGATTCAAACCGAAGGGTCATCATAGCAATTGAATTTTTGAGTTGAGGGAAAATTTCCCTTCCTAATTATCGCTTCCTGTCAAAGAACTGGGAGCAAAAATACGAGGGGGATAAGACATTGACAAACTTTTTGTTTTATTTTTTTAAACTTTTTGTTTTCCACTACACATTCATCACCTTCATACTCTCCTCCCCAAATTGACTCACCACCCGCACCGCCACTTTCCGGCCCGGTGTGGCCGGTATCGGGTGCGAGCGATGCCCGTACAGGCGATCCCAGGCGTCGTCGTCGAGTTCGAGACGCAGGGTGCGTTCGGCGCGGGCTTTGGTTTGTTGTTTGGCCATGTCGGAAAGGCCACGTTTCCATTTATCGAATTCGTCTTTGTCGCCGCCGCAGAAAAAGACCTGGCGGACGATGAAGTTGGAGCCGTCATAGTCGTCGTCCACCATCCAGTAGGCGATGTCCTGCACCGAGCGGGCGCGGACTTCGTCGCGGATCGGATCGTAAATATCCAGCCCCTGAATCTCCACCTGAACGGTGGGCACACCGTCTACCGTCGACCGTCCACCGTCTACCGTTTTCACGTCGGGCTCGCCGATGGTGACGAAGGAGGCTGCTTTGCGGTCTTTTTTCGTGAGGCCTTCCTGCAAGAGGTCGTCGTGCATGCGCACTTTGGTGACCTCGAAGCTGCCCACTTTCTGCGTGACACTTTGGTTGGCGATGTCGCTTTCAAAACTAAACCCGAGGATGATAAGCCAGTCGGCATCGCCGCGGGAGCGACATTCTTTCATGGCTTCGTTGACGCTTTGTTTGGACACGGTGCCGAATTGCGGCCCGATGTGCAGGTAAGCCTTGCGCTCACCCGTGGCGCTGTCGTAGAAGCCTTCGGCATGCAATACCGGGCTGCCGGTGCGCTCCACCCGCGTGAATACCGCCCGCTCGTGTTTGGCGCCGTTCATCACGCCGGTCACTTTCAGGTGCCCGAATACCCGTTCCTCGAAAGTCCCGGAAGCGCCGGGCTGCTCGCTGCCGTCTGCTCCCGGGGCCACTGCGTCCAACGGCGAAGGCTCGTAATTCTGCAGGGTCTCCACCGTGAACGGCCCGGCCACCCGCAGGCGGCTTTTGTCCACCATCGGTTTGTCGTACAGGGTTTCGGTATCCGGCGGCTCGTCGTTGGCGAGGCTTTTGAGGGTGATGTGCGGCACTTCTTCGTACACGAAGCCCTGTCGGACGTCGGAGGCGCCCGTCAGACCTTCCAGGTTTTGAAAACCTGGAAGGTCTGGGTCCCGCCGCCGGGGCGCCACCTTCTTCACGATCTTCCCGTTTTTCTCCGTCGTTTCCACCTGCACGTCGCTGTACAGGTGATAGTACGGAAACACGGCCGTCATCAGGCGCGTTTTGGCAATGTTGAGCGCGATGCGGCTGGTATCGAGCGTGATCCAGCGCCGGCCCCACTGCTCGGCCACGTAGGCCGTGGTGCCGCTTCCACAGGTGGGATCAAGCACGAGGTCGCCGGGATCGGTACAGAGAAGCATACATCTTCCAATAACTTTTGTATTTGTTTCAACAACATATTCCTTTTTTCTTCCAAATCCACTTGTTGCTGTATCATCCCATACGGCCCCAATAGGCGACACTGGAAAATCATCAAGAAACCTTTTAAAACGTAATGTAGAACCAATTGCCATTAAACGATTTTTACTAGATAACCTTTCAAGCCCCTTAGGAGTAGTTTTCCAATGTGAATTGGCTGGAAGATTATATTTTTTCCCTTGCCATGAAAATGGACTAGAAGAATCGTTACTCAATCCTTGTGAAGATATATTATCATGAACAAAAAACTTCCAATTTTCAGGAACAATTGATGGATTATCTAGCTCTTCTCGAGTTAGTTCACGTGAAATGTCTCCATTTGGTGATTGTATAAATCTATATCTACCAACATCTGTCTTTGTTACTTTAGGCCAATATATCTGCCTATATTTAACATTATCAATATTTTTACAATACCAGATAATAAAGTCACAAGGTTGTGATAAAAGTTTACTTGCTTGTCCACCAGTTGTTTGAAAGGAAATTAATGAACAAAAATTCCCACTCCCAAACACCTCATCCATTAAACACCTGACCAGGTGTACGTTTTCATCGGAAATCTGGACAAAGCAGGAGCCGGACTCGGTGAGCAGTTCTCGGGCGACGAGCAGGCGGTCGCGGAGGTAGGAGAGGTAGGAGTGGATGCCGAGTTCCCAGGTATCGCGGAAGGCTTTTATTTGTTCGGGTTCGGCGGAGAGGTGTTCGTCGGCGCCGTCTTTCACGTCGCGGTTGTGGAGTTGGAGCTGCCAGTTGGAGCCGTATTTGATGCCGTAGGGCGGGTCGAAATAGATCATCTGGACTTTTCCGGCGAACCCTTCGCGTTCGAGCAGGCTGGTCATGCTGAGCAACGAGTCGCCCTGAATGAGGCGGTTACTCCAGTCGCCCTGGTGTTTGTAATATTCGCCCACTTTTTCGAATTCGTCGAGGTCGAGCGTGTTGCCGAAAAGGTCGCGCACATCGGGAGCGAAGAGGCCGAGTTGGTCGCCGCCGGCGGGTTTCACGGCTTCTTGCCGATACAGGCGGTTGATCAGCAGTTCCGGGCTGATGTGTTCGTGGCGGTAGAGGGAGCGAATGTCTACTTCCTTGGTATCCTGGTCGTCGTCGGGGCCGTATTTATGCATAATTCCGGCCAAAGTGGACAGTAAAATCCGGTCAAAGTGAACAGTTGGATATGGTGTTCAGCATAGCAGATTTCAAAGGTATAAAATTAGTCTTTTTGGATGGTGTTTTTGCGCATGGAATCGCCTTTTAGTTGGATTCGATGGGCATTGTGGATAATTCGATCCATGACGGCGTCGGCCAGTGTTGATTGTGTGATGAGTTGGTGCCAATGTTCGACCGGGATTTGGGAGGTCAGGATGAGGGCGTGTTTGTGTGTCATATCTTCGATTAGATCATAAAGGATGAGTTGATCGGCCTCCTGGAATGGGTGTAAGCCGAAGTCGTCGAGTATAAGGAGGTTGTGCCGGGTGATCTGGTTGAGTTTTTTGAGATAGGTTCCGTCGGCTTTGTCATTGAGCAGTTGGGTGAGGAGTTTGGCGGTAGAGGTAAAGAGGACTTTAAAGCCCTTGAGGCAAGCGGTATTGCCCAGGGCTGTGGCCAGGAATGATTTGCCCACGCCGGTGGGTCCGGTGATCAGGATATGTTCCCCTCGTTGGATGAAGTTACAGGAAGCCAGTTGCAGGATATTGGCCTTGTTCAAGCCTTGTCGATTGGCCGAGAAGTCGATTTGTTCGAGGGCTGCGCTTTGTCGGAAGCGGGCCTGGTTGAGCAGGTATTGACTTCGCCGGTTTTGGCGTTCTTCCCATTCTGCGTGTACCAGGGCGGCAAGGATTTCGTCGGGACTGGTGGATTCCAGGGTGCCGCTTGCCAGGGCTGTCTGGTAAGCATGTCGCATGCCGTGGAGTCGCATTTGGGCGAGCAAGTCGAGGGTGGAAGATGTTGTAATCATGATAAGTGTGTTGGTGGATGAATATGGATGGAAGAGCACCTGTTAGGTGTTGGGATCGCTTTCTTTTTTGTTCAGGTAATAGTCTGGACCGCGCAGATTTTGATGTGCATCGGGTATGGACAGCACCTTTACGGCGGTTGATTTTGAACGGTTTTGTTGCAGGTGGTGGGAGATAAAGGCGTAGTTGTATTGCCGGCGTTCGAAGGCTTCGAAGCAAGCCTGTTCGGTTGCGGCATGACCGTGTTGCTGGGCCAGGGCGAGTATGCCCAGGCAGGAGCGGTAGGCTTGCTCCGGGTGTTCTTTGGTGCGGAACATGCCATCGAAGAGTTTGACGGTGTGCGGCCCAACGCCTTGGGCGCGACGAATAAAATAGGCCTCGCTCCATTCGCTGACAAAACGGTGGGTGGAGGGCATGTGTTCCTTTTGGGTGGAATATCCATGCTGCTTGTGGCTGTAAGGATGCAGGGCAATTCGTTCGTTTTGATAAAAAATCTCGACGTGCATCGTATCGTATAAAACCTTGACCTTGCGGCCAATATGTCGGTACGGAACGCTGTAATAGTGCTTGGTATCGCTCAGTTGCACATGACAGTTTTTTTGCACCGTCAGTTCGCGCTGTTGTTTCCAAACAAAGGGTTCGGCTGGAAGGGGGCGCAAATACTGGCGCTCCAGGTGTTCGAATAAATGTCGGCGGCTCTCCTTGCGCCCTTGCATCGGAAGGCCATTGAGGGTGTCCAATTCCAGGCGAATAGCGGCGTTCAACTCCGCCAGGATGTAAAAGATATGATTGCGCAGGCGCGCATAAATACGCCGGTAGACTTGTCGCACAGCGTTTTCAACCTTGGGTTTGTCTTTGGGCGCCCGGGGGCGTGCTGGTACGATGGCCGTTCCATAATGATGGCTTAGGGCCCAAAAACGTTCGTTGAGTTTCGGTTCATATTTATCTGCCTTGGTAACGGCGCTCTTCAGATTATCCGGAACCAGACAGGCCGTTACCCCGCCGATGTATTCAAATGCGTGGCATACGCTCAAACTGAATTCCGCCAGGGTTTGTCCCATACTGGCCTCGGCATAAATCAATCCCGAGCAGCCCAGGTTGGCAACAAACACCTCGACCTTCGTTTGCTCGCCGGTGTCCCGGTCGGTCAAATACAGATGATCCCCGGCATAGTCCACAAACAACTTCTCTCCGGCCTTGTGTTCGATGGGCTGATACGCCTGTCCAAGCCGCAGATGTTCGCGTAGGTACTGGAAAAATTGGGTCTTGCCGTAGCCCTCCGGGTAAGCTTGCCGGTATTCTTCCAACAGTGTCTGGCGCGTAACATGCGGACGCTTCAATTCCTTTTCGTAGTGCGGCAACAACTGGCATAACGTGGCCCACCGGTCATCGGCTTTGTCGGTATGACCGCTTCGGCAAAGCGTCAGTAAACTGTGGTCATCCAACTTGGACAGCGCCGCCCAGTCCAAACCGCTACCCTCCAAATACTGAACGTATTTGACCACCGTGGTCCGCGATAGCCCCAACGACCGCCCGATGAATTGATGCTTGCGACCTTCCTGTTTATACCGGATAAGTGTCCTGAGTTTCATGATGCTTAGCGCTTGATTTGCCATGTAGTTCGTTTTTTTACGAACGTACATGAACCAATAAGATCAAACACTATGCTGAACCAATTAACCAACTCCAGGGTGTTCACTTTGCGCCGGAAAAGAGCTAACATCGTACCGGAAAAGTGTCCACTTTGCGCCGGAATAAAGCTAACATTATTCCAAGCCGGTGTTCACTTTGCGCCGGAAAACGTTCACTTTGCGCCGGATTTTTAATCCAAATTCAATCTGAAAAAAGTGTTCAGTTTGCTCCGGAAAAATGGCCGCTTTTGACCCTGAGTTTACTGTTCACTTTCACCGGCTATGGCTGTCCACTTTGCGCCGGATTATGCA
>CAUJEY010000140.1 GCA_963169325.1 Bacteroidota bacterium | reverse complement strand
GTCGGGAAAGTAAGGTTTTTTAATACGGGCGTGACATCTACCTGTTACTAGTTTTTAAAATGATTTAAGATTGCAGATTACATGATTGTTGATTTTTGATGTCGCGGTACACTCTACGCACATCAAAAATCAACAATCATGAAATCTGCAATCTTAAATCAAAAACCGACATAGATAGTTTGGTCTATTGGAGTTCTGCGTTGGGGCTAAAGACGGAAACTTGGGCGAAGGCTTGGAAGAGCAAGTTGGAAGGTCTAAAAAGTCTGCAAGTCTGAATGGTAAAATAAACTAGTTACGAGTTTGTTTTAACTGCTCTCCCGTATAACGATCACCCACCACCGTGATTTTTGCGAGGGCTTCGTTTATCCCCTTCAATTCATCCGGCGTAAATTCAATCTCTGCCGACCAAAGATTTTCCTGCAAATGCGCCGGCTTGGTAGTGCCCGGAATGGGTACGATCCACGGTTTTTGAGCGAGTAAAAATGCCAGGGCCACCTGGGCGGCCGTGTACCCTCTGTGGTTTCCAAACTCGGTCAGCACATCAATCATCACCCAATTGGCTTTTATCGCCTCGGGCGTGTACCGCGGCAGCGTGGCCCGGTTGTCGTTGGCGGCGATAAACTTTGTCCGTTCGTTGATGAGTCCGGAAAGGTAGCCCCTGCAAAGCGGACTATACGGCACAAAGCCGATGCCCAATTCTTCACATACTTTGAACACGTCTTCTTCGGGCTTGCGCCACATCAGGGAATATTCGCTTTGAAGGGCCGTAAGCGGCTGAACGGCATGGGCTTTCCGGATATTTTCCACGCCGGCTTCACTGAGCCCAAACCGCCTGACCTTGCCTTCCCGGATTAAATCCTTCACCGTTCCGGCCACATCTTCTATGGGCACGTTCGGGTCCACCCGGTGTTGATATAGCAAGTCAATGTGGTCGGTTCTCAAACGTTTTAAGGATTGTTCCACTACGCTTCGGATATGACCCGGCCTGCTGTTCAGTCCGGCCATTTGCCCGTTTTGGATATTGAACCCGAATTTGCTGCAAAGCAGTATTTTTTTGCGCACCGGCGCCAGTGCTTCACCCACTAATTCCTCGTTCACATACGGCCCGTACACTTCGGCAGTATCGAACAACGTAACGCCCATATCGACTGCTTTCCGGATCAAGGCGATCATACTTTTTCTATCCGGGACAAAACTGCGGTGGTAACTCATGCCCATACAACCCAGGCCGAGCGCAGACACTTCCAATCTGTGTTTTCCGGATCCCAGGGTGCGGTGTTTGACATTTGTCTTGCCGCCTTTGGTTATTTCGTTTGCCGTTTCGTTTGATAGGGCGGGGTTAAGGTTAAAAGCGGGAGCGGCTAAAAGCGATGCGCCTATGGTGGCGCCGGCCTTTAAAAAATTTCTTCTGTTGTGGCTCATGTTTTTAAATTTTTATGATAAACGACTAACTGTTCCTGAATTTCAATGGACTCAACTGCACATGCTTTTTGAAAAAATTATTAAAATGCGTCACTTCCGCAAAACCCAGCGCATCCGAAATTTCCGATACGTTCCAGGTGCTGTGCCGCAACATGATTTTTGCCTCCTGCAAAATCCGCTCGCCGATGATTTGGGTCGTTGTTTTGTCGGTGATGGCTTTTACCGCCCGGTTCAGGTGATTGACGTGGATGTTCAGTTGCTGCGCAAAACCGGAGGCTGCCCGGAGGCCCACTTTCGGGTGGTTTTCGTCGATGGGAAACTGGCGTTCGAGCAGTTCCAAAAACAAGGTGGCGATGCGCTGCGAAGCGTTTATCTGCTGTTTCTCCGCTGGTTCAGCCGGCTGCATTTTCATGGCAAAATGTAAAAGTTCAAAAACAAGATTCCGCAATACATCGTACTTGTGGACATAGTCAGATTTGATTTCATCAAACATTTTTTGGTAAATGGCACTAAGCTGTTCCACCTGGTCGTCGGACAATTCAAATACGTGGTTTCCCGCAGGTTGGAATACGGCATATTGACTCAAATCCCCGAATCTGTGGAAAAAGTGCTGATTGAAAATACAATAGAAACCGGTTTTGATTCTCTCCAGCTTTTCGCACTTATAGGGAATCTGCGGATTGGAGAAAAACAGCGCCTGTTTTTTGATGGAAATCACCCTGTCGGCATAATGCATGTCTATATCGCCAACGACCAGCATAATTTTATAAAAATCCCTTCTTTTGTACGGAAGCGGCCTGGTTTTGCCCGGTTCTACCGGCTCATGCGAAAACACATTGAAATGCCCGATTTCATTTTTTATGTTATCGGGTATCCAGTCAAACTTTCGTTTGTAAAATTCTTCGATGCTTTCAATTTTGTCCATGTTTTGTCACTTTATGAAATTCAAACAAAACTAAGATTTTTCTGACTATAGCCTGCAGGCTACCGCACCACGTAATTCTTTCCAAACGCATAATTCAGGCTCACGTTCCAGTCAAAATCCTGTGCGGGAACATGATGTTTTCAAAAGCTCTTTGGTTTTCAGCGTAGCCATCGTTTTGAATTTAATAATTTTACGCTGCAAAGATGCAGGCGCTTCTTGTCCCTGCTTAACGAATTCCAATGCAATACTTACGAATTTCAAACAAGGGGGTCAAATGAGCAAAGCAAAAATTATCGCGGCCTACGAAGCCCTGGCCGACAATTACAACCGCCTGATCGAACACAAACCACACAACGCCTATTACGACCGGCCCAACACGCTCGCATTGATGCCTGAAATAAACGGGAAAACGGTGCTCGATGCGGCTTGCGGCCCGGGTAAATACGCCGAAATACTGCTCGCACAAGGGGCAATGGTTACCGGCTTCGATATCAGCCCCAGAATGATAACACTGGCCAAAGCCCGCAACGCGGAAGCGGGCACTTTTTTTGTGCATGACCTGTCGGAACCGCTCGACATGGTAGATAACGGTTCATTCGATATTGTGCTGTGTGCCCTGGCCCTGCACTACCTGCCCGATTGGACGCCAACTATCCGGGAGTTTTACCGGGTACTGAAGCCCGGAGGCTACCTTGTCATTTCTATCGAGCACTCGTTTTTTGAATACAACTTTTTTCAATCGAAACAGTATTTTCAAACGGAACCCGTAAAATGTACCTGGAAAGGATTTGGCCAGCCTGTTGAAGTACATAGCTACCGACGGCCATTGTCCGCTTGTATTGCGCCCCTGACAGATAACGGATTTTATATCGACCGCCTCGTCGAGCCCAAACCCACGCCGGAATTCGAACAATACGATCCCCGGCATTTTAAAGAGTTGAATGAATTTCCTTCGTTTATGTGTATGCGGGCGGTGCGGCGGGGGGAATAAAACAGCCCCGACTTGCCGGGCGAAGTCTTCACCCAAGTTTCGTGTGTAGCCCCCAATTTTTTTGATTTAAGATTGCCGATTACATGATTGTTGATTTTTGATGTGCGTAGTGTGTACCGCGACATCAAAAATCAACAATCATGTAATCGGCAATCTTAAATCAAAAAATCGGATTCGGACTTACTTGCTGTCCGAGGTCTTCAAACTTCGGAAAGATAGAGGGTGTCTCATAAGTTCTCGCAGAAAATTTTGTTGCGACGATTATTTGGTCTCCCGCAGATTTCGCAGATCACCGCAGATTTTTATCTTGACAACTTGTGAAAATAATCTGCGGCATCTGCGGGAGACGGACTTATGGTACGGCCTCCTAAACTTGAATATTGGGGCATTCACCCCACTCGTTGAAACGCACCTCACACCCGCTCCATCTTGCGCCACGGCTCCGGCGGCAGCACCACTTCGATTTCATCCCCCGGCCGCACTACTCCACCCTCCAGTACAATCCCCATTACCCCCGCTTTCCGGATCAGATTGCCCGCTTCATCGCGATCCAGCACAGCCTTCATCAGGCCCGGTTGTATCCCGTCGAGCTGGTTACAGGGATTGCGCAGGCCGGTGATCTCCACTACGGCTTCCGGGCCGATCAGCAGGCGGGCGCCCACGGGCAAGCCCAGCAGATCGATGCCGCGGGTAGTGATGTTTTCGCCCATTTGCCCCGGCGAAATAGAGAAGCCCCGGGCACGCAGTTCGGTGTGCAGTTCCGATTGGATCAGGTGTACCTGCCGCAGGTTGGGTTGGGTAGGGTCTTGCGCCACCCGGGAGCGGTGTTTTACGGTTTTGCCGTTGTGGGCGTCGCCTTCCACACCCAGTCCTGCCTGTAAGGTGATAACGGGTTGGTTTTGTTTGCTCATGGTGTGGGTGGCGCTGCGGCTGACGGCGGTGACGGTGGCGTACATTATCGTTATTGTTTTGCCGGCAATATGAGCGAATAATCTTTAATAACCCGCGAATTCTATATACACGTCGCAAAATGGCTCCATTGCACGCATATTTGGCGCCTTAACTCATATTTCACTCTACGCTTTGCGTGAAATAAAAACGTTACATCCTCATGTTTAAACGAACCATCTTTTGTTTTTTTATCCTTGTACTTGCAGTCGGGCCAGCCCGTAGCCAAACCATCGTTTGCAACAGCAACGGATTTATGTTCAACCATTTTATGCGGGTAACGGCGCCTTCGGGTGTCAACCTGCGCGCGGCGCCTTCGCAACAGGCCGCGAATCTGGTCGCTATACCTTATGGCGCTGAAATTCCTGTCGCGGCCAATTATTCCGACGAACAATTACCTGAGGAAACCATCGAAGGCAAATATGCCAGATGGAACAAAGCCGCTTATGCAGGCAAAACAGGTTACGTATTCAGCGGTTTTTTAGAGGAATTACACGATAAAACAGCGGTCAGATTCCTCATACCCGATGCCGGCGTAGACTTCCAACGGGACGAGCTCGATCTTGATCCGGCAGTCACCTGGTTTGCCCTGGCGCCCATCGAAAAAGTAAGGTCAACGTACCAATCGGATTATCAGCAGATGGTTGCATCGCGGGTGAAGTTGGGGGAAGTAACCATACCTGGACAAGATGTCGCGCGTTATCCCCCCCTAAATGCCCCCGAAAATACTGTTGTCTTTTTTAGTGGATTCAAATCTAATACCCTTCATGAATCTTACTATCAACCGCACGAGCCTGAAATGTTGTTTCCCGGGGCGGTGATTACCTTTCATTTGTACGATGAAGCGCTCAAACAACAGCGCATTTATCAGGTGTATGCAACCGGTCAGCCGATTGCTGCCCCGAAAGACCGGGGATATTGGCCGTTCAGCAGTATTCAAAATTACCAGTTACGGGTACGGGAAGTTAGTTATTCACCGGTCAGGGTGCAGGATGCTTATCGTGTTGAGTCCGATCAACTTTTGTTCTCCGGCAATTTGAATTTCGATATGGAAACAGGACGGATCAACGGACTATCCCTGTTTTTAATGGGCGATTTTGATAACGACCGCAAACTGGATATCATACTCGATTGGCATGGCGATAAAGGTTCGGTGTATTATTTGTTCCTTTCCTCCAAAGCGTTGCCCGGGTTTATGATGCGGGTGGTGGCGATGATGTCGGCCAGCTGTTGTTAGGGACACCGTTCCTAAGAGTATGTTGGGCTATTTCAAAAGATCAAATGTCAGCCCAAACAATAAAGTAAAGTGCCCGAACGAAAATGGAGGAACCGGGCCGCCTTCCGAGACCGGCGATGTCCGGGTATAACGTCCTTCTCCAAGCAAGCCGAAGCGGCGCCACTTGGGATTGATGCCGGCGCCGACGCTCCAGGCGCCTGCCACATCGGGCTTGGTGGTGGTCTCATACGTTTCGCTGCCGTTTTGAATAACGAAGGCGTCGACAAAATTTTTTCCTTGTTCAAAACTGAAGGCAGCGCCGGCAAAAGCATACAGCGGCAGTTCAAAAGCAGCCTTTTTGAGCACGTTTATCCGAAACTCCGGCAGTACGGAGAACGTCCAGTTCTCTTTATACAGATTTCCCAAAACAATCCGTTCGCCGGCGATTCCGGAAGATTCGGTTTGAAAAAAGGTACGGAAATTTTTGTAATTGCCATCCAGACGCACGTGCAGATGCTTGAATACTTTCAGGTTTACGGCCAGGCCAAGCTGAATATCGCCAATGGAGTCGTAAAAAATCGAGGTTTCTCGTGCGGAGAGCGCATCGTCGTGCAGGAAAGCTTCACTAAAATTAGGGCCGGCATGGAGTTGCACTTGAAGGCGTTGGCCATAAGCAAGCGGGGCGCCGTACAGCATAAAAAAAAGAACGATTGCCAGGACAGGCAGGTTGAAGCGGGAAATATTTCGGTACATAAGATGGAGCGCGCTGTAGTTTTAAGCAGCCCGGCAAAGGTATTGATAAGAATTCTTACAAAGTACCTCCACCTGTTCCATTTGAAGTGATGAAAATGTGAATAGTTGAAAGGCGACAGGCTTTATATATAAAATATTTTTTTACGTTTGTACTTGATTTTCGAACAAGTTACTACCCTGTCATCTCTCATGGAATGTCCTGTCTCGTGGCATCGCCTGCCGGCCACTTTTGTATTTCTCCTTGTATTTACCTCGGGCCTTTCGGCCCAAAATGCCACCCTTGCCGTGCAGGGCGTGCTAAAAAATGCCGACGGAACCACGGTTCCCGATGCTACGAACTACACCCTTACCTTTAAACTCTGGGATGCCGAAACCGGCGGCACCACCGTTTGGCAAGAGACCAAGACCAACGTATCCATCCTCGGCGGCCTGTACGAAGTCGTGCTTGGCAGCGGCGCTACAGTACTCAATGCCCCTTTTGACAAACCATACTACCTCGGGGTGAGTATCGGCACAGGCAGTGGCGCAGAATTTTCACCCCGCCCCCGCCTGGCTTCTGCGCCGTACGCACTTTCGTTGCTGGGCAATACCAATATTTTCCCGTCAAGCGGAAACGTGGGTCTTGGCACCACTACGCCGAATGCCGGCGCCCAACTGGAACTGCAATCCACCACCAAAGGCCTGCTCATCCCGCGTATGACCAAGGCCAATCGCGACGCCATTGCCAGCCCGGCAACGGGGCTTCTGATTTTCCAGACCGACAACACGCCGGGCTTTTACTACTACTCCGGCAGCGCCTGGAAATCGGTCAATGAGTTCACCAATAACACTCCATACAGCATTGGCGACTCGATTCAGGGCGGCTTTATTTTTTACCTCGAACCATCGGGTGTGCATGGACTGATTGCGGCTTCACTTAATCCGCTTGCCGAGTCGGGGACCTACTTGTGGGGCTGCAACGGTATAGCGTTGCCCGCCGCCAGGGGCACTGCCATCGGTAGCGGGCGGGCAAACACCCGTACGATCGTGTACGACGACTGCGCCGACATTGGCGGCGGCGGGGTGAATGATATTGCCGCCGAACGTGCAGATAAAATTACCTTTTCAAACGGCTACAACGACTGGTACCTACCCAGCAAGGATGAATTGGAACTGATGCACAAGAACCTGCATGCGGCCGGCATTGGAGGTTTTGGAGCCAACCAAAGTTACTGGAGTTCCACAGAAAATGATGCCAATACCGCCTGGCAAATGCAGTTCACTGGTGACACCGGCACAGCCCCTTCAACAGCCACCAAGACTTCATCGGCCCGTGTTCGAATGATCCGGGCCTTTTAGAGCATGTTGGGGATTTTCCCGCCGGGCCCAAAACAGTTCTTTTTTCGCCATTTTTCACCTTTTTTCAGTCACGTAGTCCCCGCTATGCTCCTTCAAAAACGCGAAAACTGACGAAAAAAGCCCTCGTTTTTGGCTCCGGCAGAAAATCCCCAACATGCTCT
>CAUJEY010000139.1 GCA_963169325.1 Bacteroidota bacterium | reverse complement strand
AGCAAAAAAGAAGATATAAGGTCAGTTTTTGAACAAATCGGAGAAACAATTTTCAAATTAGCCGAAAAACGAAAATATGGCAGCAAAGAAAAGTATAACGACTTTTACATATTTGTTAAATCTCAAACCTGATGCGCATGGGGGTCGGGGGTGGGGTTTCACACAACGCGGTACAATATGCGGATAGTCACTTTCTATTGAATTGCCGGCACTTTCACCGTGAAATAACCATCAGAATCAGTGAAAAGCACTTCTTTTCCCGTCAGCGCCTGATATCGTGCCTGAATATTGGGCAAACCGACGCCGGTAGATTCGGGCAGTGCATTTTTCCCCTGCAAATTATTGCGCACCACAAGATACCCGTTTTCGGGAAAAATTTCGAGGTGTAGCGGATGGGCTTTCGAGGCTTCATTGTGTTTCAGTGCATTTTCCACCAGCATTTGCAGGGTCAGCGGGGCCACCTGGCCCGAAGCGGGTTCCGGCAGCCGGATATCCGTTTGCAGGCTGGCACCAAAACGGATGTCCATCAGAAACAGGTAGGCGCGCAAAATGGTGAGTTCTTCCGTCAACGGCACCAACTCCTTGTCGCGGCTTTCCAGAATGTACCGGTACACGGTCGAAAGTTGGCGGATAAACAGTTCTGCCTGGTCGGCGTCTTTATGCACCAGCGAGGCCAGCACATTGAGACTGTTGAACAAAAAATGCGGGTTCACCTGGTTTTTCAATGTTTCGTACCGGGCTGAAACCTGTTCTTTTTTGAGCCGCTCGGCCTCCACCAGCGTGTCTTTCCAGGCGATCAGGAAGGCCCGGCCGTGCATAAAAATAGAAATGAAAAAAGTGATGATCAGCGTGGGGATAAAATCCTGAAAATTCATCTCCCTTATCAGCGCTATTAAATTCCAGCCATAGTCGTATCTGATCAATAACCAATAAATCAATATCCAGGCTATGATCGTAAAAACAACGGTAATAGCCGTCGACAGGATCAATCGGCGAACCGGCGCTTCCAGCCAGCTTATCCACCGGTCGGGCAAATTGCTCAAATAAGCGTTTCCCATCCACAGGATAGCGGTGCACACTCCGGCACGCCAATAGTATTTCCATAACAACAGCCAGCCTCCGCGTTCATAGAGATTAAACGGATTGGCAAAGAGAAATACCACGAAGAAACCGCTGATCGCGGCGATCAGGAAAAACTGTTGGAAAAATTTTTTAACCCCACTGTTCATGGCTGGTGTTATAGTAGAACGGGTGCTGCCGGAACGGGATAGTTCGCAGCAGTACCCGTCAGTGCAAAGTAAACGTTTAATTTCCTTTTTCCGGTTGGTTCACTTTTTCCAAAAAATATACGTTGGCTTTTTCTCCCCAGTGCGGCAACAAACCGCGGTCGGATTCTTTTTCAAACAAGGCGGCGGCTTTTTCAAAATGCGGTTTGGCGTTTGCCGCCCCGCCGCCGTAAAACGCGGGCATGTTCAGCACGTAAGTGCCGTGTAAAAAAGCAGCGCGCGGATTTTCGGGGTTCAGGGCAGCGGCTTTTCCTAATTCGCCGAATACTTGCGGAGTGATTTCGGCGCCCTTGGCCATCGGGTTTTCCATGAGCCGGCCGATGAGGATATAGGCTTGCATCACGGCTAATTCCGATTCCTGAGGCGCCAGCGTTTTGGCTTTGTCCAGGCTTGCCTGAGCGAGATCCAGGGTGAGCGTGGCCTTGGCGGGGTCTTGCTCAAACATCGGAAAAGCCGTGTTCAAATGGCCGAAAGCGGCATAGTACAAGGGCAGCCATTCTGCCGGTTCGGCGGCGGCAATGCGCGAAAAGGTGTTGGCTGCGGCCTGAAAATCGGTCGGGGTTTTTGCGCTGTCCAACGCGGTCACGGCCTTGGTCATGGCGGCGGTGTATTGGGCGTTTTGGGCAGAAAGAAGCGTGGCTGTAAGGATAAAGGTGAGCAGCAAAAAGAAATTTTTCATAGTGTAACTATCGTTTGATTGTGTGTTAGTTAAAACGAAGATTTAGGTTGATTTTCTATCCTCTTTGTTATAACAAAGATAGATGTACCTATCTCGCATAAAATACAAAACTGACTGAAGTGCGGAAACAGGGGAGTGAAGTGTATTGACCACATTTAAAACACATTGACCACATTTAAAACACATTGACCACATTTAAAACACATTGACCACATTTAAATATCATCCGTCGTGGTCTCCGCCACCCGGTACCGCTGTCCGAAATTGATGAACAGCCCCACAAACAGAAAACGTTTGGCCGGCGGCGTAATCGCCCGCGCGGGGAGCAGCCCGTCCGGGCCGGGTTCTGTGCCGTACTGGTACCCGTAAATTTGCTTCAGCCCCAGGATATTGGTAGCCGAAACATACAGGATGGTAAAATTCCCCCACAGGTTGGTCAGGTAACTGGCATTCACGCTCAGGTCGTGGTAAGCCGGTGTGCGGCCCTGGTTGAAGCCCGGCCGGTTGGGGTCGTGGTAGGGCCGGGGCGACTGAAAAGCGTAGGTGGCGCCGAAGGCCGTGTTGTATTTGGGAAACCAGTGTTTATACACCACAGAGGCGTTGTGTGCCGCTGCAAACGTGGGGACGGCTTGTTCCGGGAAATCGCGGTAGTTGCGTTTGGTATCTAAAAATGAATAGGAAACCCAGTAGTCGCCGTTTTTAATCGTTTTCCGGTCGCGGAAAAATACGTCCAGCCCCCGGGCATAGCCCTGGCCGGTACTCCGGCTGTCAGTCGGCGTACTTTTTGCCAGGCGGTCGTATACCTTGTAATATCCTTCTACCCGAAAGGTGAATCCTTCCCGTATCCGCTGATAGTTCAGCATATAGTGTGTCGCCCGTTCGAAGCGCAGGTCGGTATTGTAGCGCAGTAGATCGTATTCGGGCGTTTGATAGAACTGTCCGGCGGCAAAGGCGATTTGTTCGTCTTTGCCCAGCACATAGGCCGCCGAGATGCGGGGCGCCAGGTTGGCGCGGCCCAAAAGGGCGGAGTGTTCGCCGCGTAAACCCAGCCGTGCCACGAATTTTTTGGAAAAATAAACATCCGTTTCGGCGAAGCCGGCGCTGTATCGCTCGTCGCGCAGGGTGCGATATTCCGGGCTTCCGGCGGTGTCGCGGTAGAACTCGTCGTAACGTCCCTGCAAATATTCGGCGCCGAATTTCACTTTCAGGTATTCGCCCAGCGGGCGGGCCAGCGTAAAACGCGCCTGACCCGATTGTTGCTTTTTGTCGTTGACAAAACCGGCTGCGATCTGATCGCGGTTCCAGGAGTAGGCGCCGCCGGCAAACAACGCCCAGGTTTCTTTCAGCGTACCGCGGTACGATACATTGGTATAGGTATTGTCGCCCTGCAAGCGCAACGGATTGGTCCGTTCGGGGTCGAACGGGTCGGGGTATCGCATTTGCATCCAGGAGCGATTGTGGGAGGAGTACACCTTAAATATGCCTGCTGCCGGCGTTTGGTGCCGGAAAATAACTTCGCCTCCGGCGGACTGCGGGGCGGCAATCCAGTCGATGTTTTGTTTCACCAGGGCAAAATAGGGCGACATATTGGCGTAGCCCCCGGAAACCGCCAGCGAGCTGTTTTCCCAGCGTTGGGTATGCGCCAGCCCGGGGCCTACCGACATCAGCGAAAGGCCGGTGGAGGTCTGCGGCGCCAGGTCTTCGGTATTCAGGATCAGGGCGGAAGACAGGGCCTGCCCGTATTCCGCCGAATAGCCGCCGGTAGAAAACTGTGTGCCCTTAAACAGGAAGGGCGAAAAACGGTTGCGCGCCGGCACATTGGGCACCGAACTGTTGTACGGGTTTTGTACGTACAGGCCGTCGATAAAAGTCCGGGTCTCGTAGGCCGCGCCGCCGCGTACCAGGATTTGCCCCGATTCGCCGTTGCGCGTCGTACCGGGTAGGGTAGCGATGGCGCCGGCGATATCGGCCGTGGCGCTGGCTGTTAGGGCGATGTCGATAGAATTGAGCACCACGGCCCGGCGGCGGTCGCTGGCGGCTTCGAAAGAGCCGGCGGAAATAACAACTTCCTGTAGGGCGGATGTGTTTTCCTTCAGCCGGGGTTGCAGGGTAAGCGTGCCGCCGCTCAGGTTCAGCACCTGGCGGAAAGTGTCGCAACCTAAGTAAGTGATGAGCAGCGTTTGGGCGCCGGTTTCCGAAGTTTGAAAGGAGAAATAACCGTTCGGTCCGCTCGTGGCGCCATCGTAAGTGCCCTGGAGCCATACGTTTGCGCCTATTAGGGTGTCGCCGCGGTTAGAGCACGTGTAGCCTTCGACGGTGGACGGTGGACGGTTGACGGTGGACGGTGGACGGTAGACGGTGGACGGTGGACGGTGGACGGTAGACGGTGGACGGTCGACGGTGGACGGTTGAGGGGCGGCGGGTTCAGTCGGATTTTGGGCTGGAAGCCGGGTAGCAGCCAGTATAAGTAGAGCCGGCAAAATATAAATTCGCATGGGTAGAGACCTTTTGTTCGATGGAACAAAGGTGCCTGGAGATGCCGGGGAGACAAATTTAAGTTGACTGAAATGTAGAATTGGGGGAGTGAAATGTGGCAAGCAGTAGGGCTAATAAGCACCCAAATCACCTAACGGAATCCGGCTACTGCGCACAGCGAGAATGTTTACCTGTTCATAGTCAATGTGCGCATATATAACGCGATAACCGCGCACAACTAACTCCCGGAAAGTAGAAATGTTGGCTTCTGGTACTATTCGCCCAGATGCGGGGAAGGATTTTAATTGTTGTTCAAGGGCGAAGATTTCCTTAATCAGCAAAGTGGCATAATTAGGGGAACTTGCTTCATGAAATTCTGCGATGGCTGTCAGGTCATCCAAAGATTGGATCGTCCAGGTTACCTGAGCCATTTTTGTAAACGTTTTTTGGCTTCAGCCGTGGTTACGACCTGACCTTGACGTACTTGTTGCATCCCTTTTTCAATTTTTTCTAAAATGATTAACCGCTCGATGATTTCTTCGAGTGAAAATTCATCGGGAAGGCTATTTACGGCTTCAAGTACTTTTGTCTTATTCATCAGATCAGAAATCTTGGTACAAAGGTAATCATAAACATATAATTGTGAAATCCCTCGGAGAAATGTGCTCCCAGAGACAGTTTGGCCGTAAAAAATTTGATTTTCCAACATTTTAAAGAAAACTTTGCCCGCTGCAACTAGCCTAATTGTAAAAGCCCGCCGTCCCCCCGGCGGGCTTTTTTATCCTAACTTTAACCTGATTGTTTATGGAAAATTTTATGAAAGAACCGGACGCCGACGGAACACCCAACGGAACCAATGGGCACGACCAACCCCACGGAAAAATGAAAAAATGGAACAAACTCCGGGGCGAAAATGCCTGGACGATGTTCAAGGTCATGGCCGAATTCGTGGACGGGTTCGAGATTCTTAATAAAGTCGGCCCCTGTATTTCCATTTTTGGTTCGGCCCGCACAAAACCGGGTACTTTTTATTACGACCTGGCCACCAAAATCGCCGCCCGGCTCAGTGAAGAAGGCTACGGCATCATCACCGGCGGCGGCCCCGGTATCATGGAGGCCGGTAATAAAGGCGCCTGGATGAAAGACGGTACCTCGGTGGGACTCAATATCGACCTGCCTTTCGAACAAAGCCACAACCCGTTTATCGCGCCGGCACTCAACCTCAAACATCGCTACTTTTTTATCCGCAAGGTCATGTTCGTCAAATATGCGCAGGGTTTTGTGGTCATGCCCGGCGGTTTCGGCACCCTCGACGAAATTTTTGAAGTGCTCACGCTCGTACAAACCAAAAAGATCACCCCAGTGCCCATCGTGCTGGTAGGAGTTGAATTCTGGGAAGGCCTGCGACAGTGGATCGTGGAGGTGATGTTGGGCCGGCACAACAATATCAATGCCGATGACCTCAACCTCCTGCACATCGTGGATGACCCGGAAGACGTGGTGCGCGTCGTAAACGACTTTTATGCGCGGGATGTTGAACAACTTTCGCCCAATTTCGATCTGTAGTGTTGCGTCATTGGGCGTCATTTCGTCATTTCGTCATTGATCGTCATTGGGCGTCATTGATCAAATGACGCTCCAATGACGAAATGACGATCAATGACGAAATACCCCCAATGACGAAATGACAATATTGCAATATCTTTGCCCCGCCCGGGCGTCACCACCGCCCTCACCACTACATATTGCCTAACTATTTAAAACAAATTACATGCAGGAAGTTGGACTTAAAAACCCAGCAGCCTCGCTCGACTCCGTCGGGCTGAAAGGCTACAAAAAGGCGTATTGGAATCTCTGCCCCGAAGAACTTGTTGAACACTCCATCGCAAAAGGGATGGGCCATTTAGCCGACACCGGCGCATTAGTCATCCACACCGGCGAATTCACCGGCCGCTCCCCGGAGGACCGTTTTATCGTCGATGACAACATCACCCGCAGCAAAGTACATTGGGGTAAAGTGAACAAACCCTTCGACCCGAAGAAATTTGACCAATTGTGGCGCAAGGTCTGTTCCTACCTCCGGAAAAAAGAAGTGTACGTACGCGACGTCATGGCCAATGCCAGCGCCGACCCGCTTTATCACCTCAATATCCGGATGATCACCGAATACCCCTGGAGCAACCAGTTCGCCTACAACATGTTCCGCCGCCCCGATAAAGAAGACCTGCTGAACTTCGATGCGAAATGGACGGTGCTATGTGCCCCCGGCTTCACGGCCGACCCCGAAGCAGACGGCACACGCCAGCACAACTTTGCCATTATCAACGTGAAGAAAAAACGCCTCCTCATCGGCGGAACCGGGTATACCGGCGAAATCAAAAAAGGCATCTTTTCGGTGATCAACTTCGTGTTGCCCACCAAAACCAATGCCCTGCCGATGCACTGCTCCGCCAACGTAGGTCGCAACGGCGATATCGCCCTGTTCTTCGGTCTCTCCGGCACCGGCAAAACTACCCTGAGCGCCGACCCGCACCGCCCGCTTATCGGCGACGACGAGCACGCCTGGAGCGATACCGAGGTGTTCAACTTTGAAGGTGGCTGCTACGCCAAAACCATCGACCTGACCGAAGAAAAAGAGCCGGATATCTTCCGCGCTATTCGCCACGGCGCCATCCTGGAAAATATCGCTTTCCTCGAAGGCACCCGCGAGGTGAACTACGCCGACCGCAGCATCACGGAAAATACCCGCGTTTCCTATCCGATCCATTACATCGCCAACGCCCTGCCCACCAGCAACGCCCAGGGCAACCCGAAGAATATTTTCTTCCTCACCTGCGACGCATTCGGCGTATTGCCGCCCATCAGCAAACTGACACCCGAACAGGCCATGTACCATTTTGTGAGCGGCTACACCGCCAAAGTCGCCGGTACCGAGGTGGGCATTAAGGATCCGAAAACGACGTTTTCCGCTTGTTTCGGCGCGCCGTTCCTGCCCTTGCATCCCACGAAATACGCCGATATGTTGGGCAAAAAATTGCGCAAAAGCAAAGCCAACGTCTGGCTCGTCAACACAGGCTGGAGCGGCGGCTCCTACGGCGTAGGTAGCCGGATCAAATTAGCCTACACCCGCGCTATGATCACCGCTGCCCTGAACGGCGACCTCGATCATGTGCAGTACGAAACCCACGAGGTGTTCGGCCTGGCTATGCCACGGCATTGCCCGAATGTGCCGGATAATATCCTCGATCCGCGCAATACCTGGGCCGACAAAGATGCCTACGACGCCAAGGCCAATCAATTGGCCAACGAATTTGTCAAAAATTTTGAAAAATTCGAAGATGAAGCCAAGCCGGAAATCCTGGCGGCGGCGCCGAGGATGATGGTGTAGATTTAATACTACTTTGCCACGTTAGGCTGAGTTTTCGCTTCTCGCTGGGTGTCATTCTGAGCGTAGCGAAGAATCCGAGGCCGAAGGCTAAGGTTTTTAATAAAAACGGATAGAATATGTCTTCGGATTCTTCGCTGCGCTCAGAATGACAACACGATTTTGGGTTATTTCGGGGTGAAAGGTTAATGTGGCAAAGTAGTATTAAACCTATATTTGCCGGTAAATCAAACCTGAGTCCATGAAAATATGCTGCGTTACCACGATTTTGCTGTGTGCGACCCTGCTCGGCAGTCAATGTAAACACCCAAAATACACCGCCGAAACCCTCCCGGAAGACCGGCTGCTTTTCGGTAACGGCGGCGGCTTTGCCGGCATTGAAACCACTTATACGTTGCTCGAAAACGGTCAGTTGTTCAAAACCGATTCCAAAGCGCCGGCACTGCTGGAAGTGGCCGGTACAAAGAAAAAAGCCGCTAATGATTTATTCGAAACGGCAGAATCGTTGGGCTTGCTGAAACTGGAATTTTCGCACCCGGGCAATATCTATCAGTTTATAGAATTTCAGGACGATGGACAAAAAAAACGTATTGTCTGGGGCGATACGGAACACCCGGTGGATCCTAAAATAAAGGATTTTTACGGCCAACTGACACAGTTGTTATCCGAGCAGAAATAAATCCGTTTTTAACACTTTATGCCATGAAATACACACAACTCTTCACCCTGCTCCTTGCCGGGTTTTTTGCCTTTACGGCCTGCCAACAAGATGCCGGTAAATCGGATTCACTGGCCGGGGACCGCGTCATTCTCGACACCTTTGCAGACCTGCAAATCCTGCGCTACGAACTACCCGGTTGGGACCAGCTTTCCTTGCGGCAAAAAACTTTTATCTACTACCTCGGTGAAGCGGCGCTGGCCGGGCGCGATATCATTTACGACCAGCATTGCAAATACAATCTGGCCGTGCGGAAAACCCTGGAGGCTATCCACACCACATACAAGGGCGATCGTAAATCCGAGGCATGGAAAGCCTTCGAAGTGTACGCCAAACGGGTTTGGTTTAGTAACGGCATTCACCACCACTACAACGAGAGCAAAATTTTACCCGACTTTGAAGCAGATTATTTTGCCGACCTCATTAAAGGCTCCGACCCTAAAGCTTTGCCGCTGCTGCCCAATGAAGATGTCAACGTGCTGATCGCCAAACTGATCCCGGTGGTGTTCAATCCGACGATTCTGGCCAAACGCACCAATAAGGAAGAAGGGGTAGACGTCGTCGCCGAATCGGCTGTCAATTTTTATGAAAATATGACCACCGAGCAGGTAGAAGAATACTACAACAAACAATTGGAGGCTGCCGGTAAAAAAGCGCCGATGATCGGCCTGAATTCCAAACTGATTGCCAATGCGCAAGGCGAAATCACCGAATTGGTGTGGCGGGCAGGCCCAAACAACATGTATGGCGCGGCGATCGACAAAATTGTGACCAACCTGGAAAAAGCCATTCCTTTCGCTGAAAACGATCAGCAGAAAAAAGTCATCGGCTTGCTCATCGAATACTACAAAACAGGCGACTTAAAGAAGTTTGATGAATACACCATCGCCTGGGTGCAGGAAACCAGCAGCACGGTCGATTTTATCAACGGCTTTATAGAAGTGTACCACGATCCGAAAGGCTACAAAGGCGACTATGAAGCCATTGTGCAGTACAACGATCCGGATGCTACCCGGAAAATGGCCATTGTCAGCCAGCGCGCCCAGTATTTCGAAGACAACAGCACCATCCCGGCCGCTTATAAGAAAAAAAGTGTGACAGGTGTATCCTACCGGGTGATCAATGTGGCTATGGAAGGTGGCGTTTGTACGCCCTCAACGCCCATCGGCGTCAACTTGCCCAATTCCAACTGGATAAAGGAGGATTACGGCTCCAAGTCTATCAGCCTGAATAATATTGAAAACGCTTACGGCAAAGCCGGTGGCGCCGCTGCCGTGGCAGAATTTGCCAACGACGCGGAAGAAATTGAACGCGCCAAAAAATACGCTGAAGTCTGCGGCAAGATGCACACCGCTCTGCACGAGGTAATCGGCCATGCCAGCGGCCAACTCATGCCAGACATGAAAGAGCCCTCTGTTACGCTCAAACATTACGCCAGTACGCTCGAAGAAGGCCGCGCCGACTTAGTCGCCCTGTATTTTATGCCCGATCCCAAACTGGTGGAGTGGGGCCTCTTGCCCGATGCGGAAGCTTATAAAGCCGAATATGACAACTACCTACGCAACGGCATGATTCAGCAACTCCGCCGCATCCAGCCCGGCGACAATATCGAGGAAGACCACATGCGCAATCGCCTGCTGGTGGCATCCTGGGTTTTTGAAAAAGGCCAGGCCGACAGTGTTGTGGTCAAAGAAGTGCGCAACGGCAAAACCTATCTCGATATCCGCGACTACGCCAAACTGCGCGACCTGTTCGGACAGTTGCTGGCAGAACTCCAGCGTATTAAATCCGAAGGCGATTTCGCTGCCGCGTCCAAACTCGTGGAAGGGTATGCCGTGAAGGTAGATGCGGAGTTGGTCAGGGAAGTAAAGGACCGGTACTCCACGCTGCCCACTAAAGCCTACTCCGGTTTCGTGCAGCCCCGCCTGGTGCCGGTCACCGACGCCAAGGGTAACATCACCGACGTGAAAGTGGAACTGGAACTGGATTTTGTGAAACAGATGCTGCGGTACGGAAAGGAGTACTCGTTTTTGCCGATATATAATTGATCGTTTTTTCCCAATCACTGTTTGCGAAAACTGCTTTCCGCTTGTGCGCTATTCACCGGGTGACTCGAAGTCACCCGGTGAATAAAACCGGAACAATTCTCCATTTCACTCCCCAAACCGCTCTCCCAATCGCTTCTTTAGTGCCAGCATTTCATCGCGCATTTGCGCGGCGGTAATAAAATCCAAATCCTTGGCCGCCTTTTTCATACGCGATTCCGTTTCGGCGATCATCTTTTCCAGCTGGCTGCGTGAGGCATAGGCCACGATGGGTTCGGCGGCGAGGCTGTTTCCTTCGGGTTCGACGTAGTATTGCGTTTGTTCCACGCCCCGGATATCGAGAATACTGCGCTGGGCCATGATTTCTTCGCGGGTGCGGGTGACGGTGGTCGGCGTGATGCCGTGTTCTTCGTTGTAAGCCATTTGCACCAGGCGACGGCGGTTGGTCTCGTCGATGGTGTTGCGCATGGCGTCGGTCATTTTATCGGCATAAAAAATGACTAAACCGTTCGAGTTTCGTGCAGCGCGGCCGGCAGTTTGGGTCAGCGAGCGCATCGTACGCAGGAAACCTTCTTTGTCCGCGTCGAGAATGGCCACGAGCGACACTTCCGGCATGTCGAGGCCTTCGCGCAGGAGATTTACCCCAACGAGCACGTCGTATTCGCCTAAGCGCAGGTCGCGGATAATTTCCACCCGTTCCAAGGTTTCCACTTCGGAGTGTATATAGCGGCAGCGGATATCCAGGCGGAGCAGGTAAGCGGTCAGTTCTTCGGCCATACGTTTGGTGAGCGTCGTCACTAAGGTGCGTTCGTCGAGGGCGACCCGTTTTTGGATTTCCTCCATCAGATCGTCGATCTGGTTCAGCGAGGGACGCACTTCGATGGGCGGATCGAGCAGGCCGGTAGGGCGCACGAGTTGTTCCACCACCACGCCTTCGGTTTTTTCCAGTTCGTAATCGGCCGGAGTGGCGCTGACAAACACCACCTGGTTGATCTGACCTTCAAACTCCTCGAAACTCAGCGGACGATTGTCGATGGCCGATGGTAAGCGAAAGCCCCAATTGACGAGCGATTGTTTGCGGGCGCGGTCGCCGCCCCACATACCGCGCACTTGCGGGATGGTGGCATGGCTCTCGTCCACGATCATCAGGTAATCGTCGGGGAAGTAGTCGAGCAGGCAGAAAGGGCGGGTACCGGGTTCGCGCCGGTCAAAGAAGCGGGAATAGTTTTCGATGCCGCTGCAATAGCCTAATTCCCGGATCATTTCGATATCGAAGGTGGTGCGCTCTTTGATGCGCCGGGCTTCCGGCAGGCGGCCTTCCCGAATAAAATATTTTTCCTGCGCGCTCGCCTCGTCCTGTATTTCATTCAAAATCTGGTTCAGGCGATCCTTGGGCGCGATATAGAGGTTGGCGGGAAAAACGGCGGCATTTTCCATACTTTGTATCCGTTTGCCGCTGACGGTTTCAATGCTTTCGATGCTTTCAATCTCGTCGCCCCAAAAAATGACGCGGTACCCCCAGTCGGCGTAGGGCAGGTTGATATCCACCGTGTCGCCGCGCACGCGAAAAGTGGCGCGGGAAAAGTCCGTCTCCGTTCGGGAATACAGGCTGTCGGTCAGGCTGTACAGGAAGTTCGTTTTGGACAGTTTCATACCCTGAAAAATGCGGATAATCCCGGATTTGTAATCTTCCGGGTTGCCCATACCGTAAATGCAGGACACCGAGGCCACGATAATAATGTCGCGGCGGCCCGAAAGCAGTGTGCTGGTGGCTTTGAGGCGCAATTTGTCCACCAACTCATTGATTTGCAGGTCTTTTTCAATGTAGGTATCCGTTACGGAGATATATGCCTCGGGCTGGTAATAGTCGTAGTACGACACGAAATACTCCACGGCGTTGTCCGGGAAAAATGACTGTAGCTCGCCGTACAATTGGGCCGTGAGGGTTTTATTGTGGGTGAGTACGAGGGTGGGGCGGTTCACCTGGGCGATCACGTTGGCCATGGTGAACGTTTTGCCCGAGCCGGTTACTCCGAGCAGCACCTGGGCACGGTCGCCAGCGCGGATACCTTCCACGAGTTGGCGGATGGCCTGGGGCTGGTCGCCGGTGGGTTTGTAATTTGACTGTAATTTGAAATCCATAAACTTTCGTTCGCCTGTTTTGGTGTCGCCGGCTCCTTCGTCGCTGCGACACCAAAACTGGCGAACGAAAGTTTTTAGGTTTCAGACTGGTGGGGAAACAAGTAAATCAATTTGGGTTAGAACTTTCACTCCTCTTTTGGATATTTGACGCCAATACCCTTCCAATTATATCAATCATATCATTTATCTCAGATATAGCCAATTGCATATTATATGGTTTTTCGATATCGATACCTATGAAATCGTTTGAGAAAATTCGATAATTGAATGGCTTCAACGAAATGGTAATCTTAAAATTCAAATCAAATGAATTTGTATTATTGAACTTGTAACCTTTCCAAAAAAATTGCCATGATAATTCATCTATATCTAAAATATTAGCATGCCCTAATTCAGTAGCATCAAATAGTAACTGGACATCATCTTTTGGTGAAAAATTTTGACCTCCTTTATAGTCTTCAATAATTTCTTTATAATGAAAAAGAGGGTCTATTTTTAAAAGTTTTAATTTTAATTTTCCGATAAAAGGTTTTATACTATCATAGTAAATCTTAATTATAATTTCGGGAATTTTAGGCATTGATGCCTCTTGTAATTGATTGTTTTTTAATATCAATTCTACCTCCTTTTCCCAATCTCCCACCTCCTCCACACTTTCACCCTTCGCTGCTTTAATACTCAACTCCAGCGACCAATGCAATTGCTCCGCCACATACGTACAGAAGGCATCCAGATCACCCACATCTGCTCTTTGTAAAGCAAAAAGATAGTTCTGCTTGTCGGCAGATTTTATCACGATTGGTGGCAACTCATTTCTCAACAAATGGTAATTCAAGAGCAAGCGCGAAATTCGCCCGTTGCCATCATCAAAAGGATGAACCCGGACAAAACGGTAATGCAGCAGCGCCGCGGTAACAACCGGATGATCCTTTCCGCCTTCTGTTCTGTACCAATCTATCAGTTCGCCCATTTCCCGCTTTACTTCTTCCGGAGCCGTGTAATGAAACATTTCCCCATTTGGCAATCGTACGGAATTTGGCTGTTTTTTGTATTCGCCAACAGAGATTAACCTGCGGGTTGATTGCCCGTCCGGCGTAACGGCTTCTTTCCAAAAAGGGCGAACCAAAATCGTTTCATTGAGCGAACGGATATCGGCCTCAGAAAGTTCGCGCTCCGGGTCGGCAGCCCATTGGCGGATCAATGCTACGGCAACATCGTGCGCTTTCATCTCTTCCAGTTCCCGAAGCGTATGTGGCTCAGCAGGCGTCTGGTCGAATATCAATAACAATTCCGTTTCCGAATAAGTCAGGGTGTTTCCCTCGATATGATTCGAATTGTAGTTCCACTCTAACCTGAATTTTTTCCAAAGCCTTTCCGAATCCTCCGGTTTTATAGGTTTTAAATCCGCCAATTCGGCAGTTTTTAAATCAACCTGATGTAGCGTCGTTTCGAGTTTGTCTTTGGATGCCGGCATTGTATACTTTATTTTAACCCACAAATTTCTACTTTTTTTCACGAAAATTTACCATTTGTAAATTTTTTGTTTTAAGATTTTACAAATGGTTTCTTTATTACCAAATAATCAGGGCAGTTTTAGGTTAGCGGGATTGTACCCTCCCCGGGTGTCATGCTGTAAGCATCTGGCCAAGCTGTTACCACTATTTTGCGTTGAAACGGGACGCATTTGTCCGTTTTTAATGGAAAATCGAGTTTCAAGTTTAAGCGGATGCTTACAGCATGACACCCGGGGAGGGTACAATCCCGCTAACCTTAAAACCACCCGGACTATTGACAGATCAAACACCGCTCGCCTCACGCGCTCAACACCAAAACCCCCACAAAAAACGCCAGCAAATACAACACCGCCAGCCGCCGTTCCAGCCGGATCAGCCGGGTTTCGGACAAACGCTGCCGGCCCGCCACTAACCAGTTCCCGCTTCGGATAACCTGCAGGAGCACCAGGGAAATGATCAAATAAGCCAGGAGGTAAATTTTGTCCATCAGCACCATATAACCGGTATCCGGCAGTGCGCTGCTGTAGGATTGTTGCAGGAAAACCGCCGTCAATAATCCGCCGATCGGCAGCGAGGAACGAGTATCAATATGGGAATGGTGCAGAATGAGCGCACCGATACTGACGAACATAACCACGATCAGCGGCAACAGCATTTTTAACAGAAAATAATTTAAAGGGCGGCTTAAGGCGATGCTGAACGTGAGGTTGCTGTACCGCTGGGCGTTTTCTTCCGGGTTGCCGAAATTGGTGCGGTAATCGTGGATTTTTGAATCCAGCGTACACCCCTGTGTTTCCCAGCCGACCAATTGTAGCGTGGTGCGTATGTCCACCCCGGCAGTATCCGGTACGTACACCAAGGACTCCGCATCGTGCTCGGGATTTTCCAACTGGATATCGAGCGCATGATTATCAAGTGGAAAACGGCTGAGCAAAAAGGAGTGAAAAAAACGCCCCTCCACCCGGAAAATACGGTAGTTCGTGCCGTCTTTCAACAGGCTGTCGGCGCCATCGCCGGAGGGCGCCGAAGCCATGCTCCATTTTTCAATGGAATTGACAAATTCGATCTCCGTCGGGTCTATATCGCCTTTCCATTTGAACCAGATATAAAAATCGGCATAGAACGAATGCTCGTCCATGTTCAGGTCGTACAGGTTCATCAGGTAAACGCCTACTTTGACCTGCTGGGGCTGAGCGGTCAGGGAACGAGGGGTGAGCAACGAGAGGCAAAGCACAAAAGGCAACGCACAAAAGGCAACAGTTGAAGGACGCATGGCAGATATTTTCATTTGGGCGGCAAAATAAGCAGCAATTCTCGGTTTGTACGATCGACCCGGTTTTTGAGGTGTAGTCTGCGAGGCACGAGCAGGCGACATCTCAAAAACCAGCTACGAATACGCCATTTGAGGTTGGAAAAGGAGTCGTTTCAACTGTTTTTGAGATGTCGCCTGCTC
>CAUJEY010000138.1 GCA_963169325.1 Bacteroidota bacterium | reverse complement strand
AAAAACATGCTTGCACTGGCGAGTGTCTTCACTGTATTTATGGCCGTCCTGTTAGTCTGGATGGATCGCGCGCTGGCTAATCACCTGGAAAAGCGCGCATTACACGAAATGGAAACAACAATGCCACGCCCCGAAAACAGTCTGCCGGAAATTGAACTTCCGGAAATCACCATCCGGGCCCGCCGGGAAAAAGCAGCCGGCCTGCAACTACCGGAAGTGGTCATTACCGCACGGCGTTGCACCGGCGCCTGAATCGCCCCGCCAACCCTCTAACCAGAAACCCTCTAACCAGCAGAGCAATCATACCATAGCAGAGCAATAACACGGAGGTTTTCGGGCGCCCGACGCAAGTCAGGCGCCCGTTTTTTTAAGTCAAAATGTAAAATGTAAAAGTCAAAATGTAAAAGGGCACCCGTATCGTGTACGCTACGTTCCTTTTGACTTTTACATTTTGACTTTTACATTTTGACTTTAAAAAACCCCTCCAGCGCCTCTATCATCGCATCCGGCTCTTCTTCCTGGGCAAAATGTCCGGCGTTTTCAAAACGGATGATCCGGGCGTTGGGCAGGGCCTTTTCCCACTTTTCCAATTCATAAACCGGCACAAAAGCGTCTTTCATACCCCAGAAAATAAGACCGGGTTTATCCGCCAGCTTAGAGACCTGCTGCCAACATTCGGCCCAGAAGGCATTGGCGTGAAGCAATTCGCCGGAAAAAGCGTAGGCCGCCCTGCGGGTATCCGGTGTGGGCAGCGCTTGTTTGTAATGCCGGTGTATTTCCGGCGTGAGTTTGCGTTTGTCGCCGAAAGCAGCCGGCATGACAACCGTCACCGGAAAATTAAAACGCAGGTAGAGCAGCCGACCCAACCACGATTGCATCCAGCGCGCCGGACGCGCGTAATGCGGGTCGGTATCGAGCGGCCACATCCAGCCGTTGAAAAAACTGATTTTTTGCACGTTGTCAGGGTGTTTTATCGCGTAATGCAAGGCAATGCCCAGGCCGAAGTCATTGGCTACGATATGAAAATTTTTCAGCCCCAGTTGTTCGACCAATTGTTCCAGCCGGCGGGCGTGCGCGCGCACCGAGTAGTCGGCGTCTGTGGGCTTGTCCGACAGGCCGAAGCCGAGCATATCGGGTGCGATGCAACGGTAGTGCCCGCGCAGGCCTTTTACGAGGTCGCGCCAGCCGAACGACCATTCGGGCGTGCCATGGGCGAAAAGAATAGGCGTTCCGTTCCCTTCATCGATGTAGTGCATGCGGTGTCCGTCGATTTCCACGAAACGGGATTCGAAGGGATACAACTCACGGTTGACCCAGGAAGTTACCATGTTGATATTTTTGAATGAGAAAATGTTGTATCGCGTCCAAAGGATAGGCCTCCGGCGTTTGCAGGTATTGCAACGTAATCCCGTCGATCAGGGCAAAAAGCAGCAAAGCCTCCTGCTCGGGCTGTGCCGCGCCGAGCAGCCGGAATTGATCCGTCAGCCGCGCCGCCACCTGTTGCTGAAATTCGCCGATCTGCGCTTCGGCACTTTGACGTACCGCCGGCTGGTGGCGCATTTGGTGTACCAGGCGCCAAAAATCTGCCTGCTCCCGCACAAACCGGAATGACTCCCGGATATGCAGGGCGATGGCTTCCCGCGGATCGGCCCCGCGCTCGTAGGGCATCATGGATTCGTGTACCTGCCCGGCCCCGACCCGTATAATGGCCTCCAGCAAACCCGCCTTGTTGCCATAATGCCGAAAAATCAGCCCCTCCGATACGTTTGCCTCGCGGGCAATCTGGCTGGTGGGTGTGCGGTCGTAACCCTGTTCGGCAAACAGGCGGAGCGCCGTGTGAAGAATAATTTCTTTATTTGTCATGTATGTGAGTAATCACTCACAAAAATAAGACTCTCTTTTCTCTTGATGCAAGTTTTTTTGAATTGTTTTTTTGGGGGGCAGTGCAAACGAATCAAAATCGCGGATGACCTCGGAGAGGTCATCCATAATTTTGATGCGTTTGCACTGGGGTTGGGGGCATAGCCATCACTTAAGGCAGCAATTTCTAATGTAAAACAATTACGCCCATGCTGTCCCCTCTTCCTCTTCTTTCCTCCTGTTTGTCATCAGCCGCTATCCCAGCCTCGGCCGTGCATAACCCACGAACCTTTTTCTCTCCCCCCTGAACTTGTCATCCCGGAGGGCTACGGTTCCTACACAAGTTCATATAAGATTTAACATGAGTGTATTCTTTTGTAAATTAACTATTTATTTATCCAGTTCCCTCGCTACGCTCGGGATGACAGGATGCCGTGATTAAATTTTCCATCAGATTCCTCGCTGCGCTCGAAATTTTCCCTGTCGCGCTTGGAATTTCGAGTGAAGCGAGAAATCAGGATGAAAATTTAATCTTCGTAAACTGTCATGTCGAGCGAAGCGAGACAACTTAATATACTAACAAACAATAAAATACAAGTATACTAAATCTTATATGAACTTGTGTATAAACCGTAGCCCTCCGGGATGACAAGTTCGGGGGGGAGGAAAAGGGGATAGGGGTCAGGGCAGACGCATGAATGCTACAGGTGACCTCGGAGAGGTCAAACGTTTGTAGAAGCAAGCGGTTTTATGAAGTTTCACGACCTCGGAGAGGTCGAACGTGTAATTTTCGCTTGGCTTCTACAAACGTTCGACCTCTCCGAGGTCGGAAATGGTAATTATTCACACCATTTCTACCAACGTTTGACCTCTCCGAGGTCGCTTGCGGCATTCATGCGTTTGCCCTGGGGATAGGGGTAGCACGGGCGTAACCGCGTAAATATTTTACATTAGAAATTGCTGAACTTAAGGGTTTTTTCGTGGTATATAATTAATCATGTAATCCCTTGAATATCAATTGTTATCTTCTTAAGTTGATGGCTATGGGGGTTGGGGGTGGGAGATTTGGAAAAACAAAGAGGCTAAATGGGACATCTGATACCCATTTAGCCTCTTTGTTTTTCCAAACCTTCAAACCCCCAAACCTTCAAACCCCCAAACCTCCAAACCCCTAAACCTCCAAACCCCCAAACCTCCTAAACCTCCAAACCCCTAAACCTCCCAAACCCCAAACCCCTAAACCCCTGATTTACAACTCCGGCGTCTCCGGCGGATTTTTCCGCTCATACAAGTAGGCGCCCAGCATACCCAGGCCGCCAAAGATGGCGATCAGGGCAAAAAACACTCCTGTGCGTTCGCCTTCTTCCAGCCCTGCGGCGCGGCTGATAAACAGCGCCAGCAACAAACCCAGACCGGCGCCGATAAACATCAGGCTGTTTTTCAGGGTACGGGAAGGATCGGCCTGCCGGCGTTTTTTCTGCGGCTCTATACCACGCTCGATCATGGCCATGTTTTCTTTGTTTTCCAGGTATCGTATTCCCCAAACCATTAAAAAAGCGCCGAGGCCGAGTGTGATGGGGATGAACAGTGCAATGATTCCTTCGTGCATGGTGACAATTTTTTTTTAATGAATAAAAGGTTTTCGTTTGCTGTTGTCACCTCTGACAACAGGGGTTTCCGGGAGGTTACATTTTTTAAAAAAAAAGGTTGCGGAGATCGAAATCTTGTTTTTTGGCAAATAAGCCGGTATGTCTCGCGAACAACCAAACATAGCGTAAATTTGCCCGTCCGAATTTCAACCCGGCACCGTGCCGCACACGTTTCAGTTTGAACGGCGTTTAATCTTTTGTTTGATAATCATGTTTGCCCGTATACTTTTAACCCTGCTCTGGTCTCTGCTGCTGTACCGGACAATGCCGGCTCAAGGCCTGAAGCCGGAGGCCGTCACCATCGAAAATGGCTTGTCGCAGGGCATGATTTTTGATATTTGCCAGACCCGCGACGGCTTTCTTTGGGTAGCTACCAAGGACGGGTTGAACCGTTATGACGGCTACAATTTCAACATTTTTTCCAACGACCCTTTTGATCCGTATTCCCTGGCGGAAAATACTGTGACCGCGCTGTTTGAAGACAGCCGGGGCTGGCTGTGGGTGGGTACCGAAAGTAAAGGGCTGGATTTATACGACCGGCGCAGCGGCCGTTTCCACCACTTTTCGCTGAATTTTAAACGCAACATCAAGGCAATCTCTTTTGAAATCCATGCGATCTGTGAAGCGCCGGATGGTACGATTTATCTGTTGCAAAAAGGTAACGGGCTCATCCGGGTAGCCATACCTGCCGGCTGGAAAGACCGGCTGCCCGCCGAACCGGATTTAGGCTTACTCACGAAAACCACCCTTTTTCCGATAGAACAATTTAAGGCCTCCGGAAATAAAAACGAGGAACTGTTAGTGGCCCTCCAGCCCCAAAAAAACGGCGACCTATGGGTCTGGTCCAACCAAATGCCCTATATCGTGGAACCAGACAAAGATATTGCCCGGCCTCTTGCAACAGCGCAGTGGCAGGAAGCGGGCAGCGGCATCCGACACGATACCTGGGGGGCGATTCCATACAGCCTTGTCCGCTTTCGAAACGGGCAGGCTACCCTACCGGAATTTCCGCCGGGTCTGAAAATAAATTGGTCCATGGTGAAGCCGGCCGCCAATGGCGACACCTGGGTGGCCGTCAACCGCCAATTGTGGCGCCTTTCGCCGGGGGAAGACCTGGATTTTTCCAATCCGGACTGGGTGACGGACGAAAACATATCTACCGCCGCAACCGACCGGAACGGCAATATTTGGATCGGGACGCATGGTTACGGCCTGCGTAAATTCAACCCTAAAAAGCAACTTTTTCACACTGGAGCAGCCGGTACGAGTATGTGGGGATTGTGGCGCAACACCCGCGGCCGGTATTTTTGTAAGGTAGTGAATGAAGTGTTCCCTTACGATCCGGCAACCGGCAAAATCGGCACGGAACGCGCTTTCCCCGACGGCCCAAAGCGGCTTTTAGACGCCTGTATCGAGTCCTCCGGATCGTTTTGGCTGCTGGGCAGGGGAGAAGCGGAAAACGGGCAGGCTGAATTGGCGCATTATGATCCCGAAAGCCGGTTGATACGGCGCTATTCTTTTACTTTTAATCCCTACGTGTACGCCCGGATTCTACAAAACCGGGAGGGATACCTTTGGATGACCGGGCTCAACTGCCAGTTGGTTCGTTTTGACCCGAAAACGGCTCGTTTCGATTATTTTGATTATGCCTCCCTGTTTGGGGAAAATGCCAATACGGTGCGCGCTTTTGCCCTGGAAGAAGACGGAAACGGCGTCTTGTGGATCGGCACGCAACAGGGCCTTGTTAAAGGTATGCCGAACGGCCGGTCATTCGATTTTCAGCTGATACAGGCAGACTCTGATAATCCCGAAGGCCTGAACAACAACTCTATTGCCTGTCTGCTCGCCGACCCGGCCGAGCCCGCGGGCGTGCTGTGGATCGGCACCAAAGGCGGCGGCATCAACCGGCTCGATTTGCGCAGCGGCCTCTTTCAACACATCAAAACAAAAGACGGATTGCCCGACAATGTCATTTACGGCATTTTGCCCGGTAATAAAGACGAGCTGTGGTGCAGCACCAACCGCGGCTTAGCCAAACTCCGCTCCCGAAAAACGACGCCGGCGTCATTCGACATCACCACGTTCACAGCAGCCCAGGGTTTGCAGGACAACGAGTTCAACACCCAGGCTTTTTTCAAAGCCGCCAATGGCGAGTTGCTGTTTGGCGGCGTGAACGGGTTGAACCGTTTTTTTCCGGATGAGGTGCGCTCGGACACCACCCCACCGCCGGTGTTCATCGTCGGGCTGGACATCAACCACCATACCGCTACCTTCGGGAGCGCCGAAAACGCTTTGCCCGGGCCGCTGGAATACCAGCGCGAACTGCAATTGAGTTACGACCAAAATAACCTGTCCTTCGAGTTTACTGCACTTGATTTTACCGATCCATCCAAAAACCGCTACCGCTACCGTTTAGTGGGTTTGGACCAGGATTGGGTAGAAACGGGCACCAACCGCTTTGCCCACTTTACGCACCTGGCGCCCGGGCGCTACAACTTACTGGTGCAGGGCAGCAACGGCGAGGGGGTTTGGCAAAATGCCGCCAACCAGATCGCCATCCTCATACTGCCTCCGTGGTGGCGCTCCAATATGGCATATCTGCTGTATGCGTTGCTGCTGCTCTGGGCCGGCTGGCAAGCCTACCGGTTCCAGATACGCCGGGTACAATTGCGCGAGCAACTCGCCTTCGAACACCGCGAAACCGGACGTGTGAAGGCTTTGGAACAAATGAAAACCAATTTTTTCAGCAACATCACCCATGAATTCCGCACCCCACTCACGCTGATCCTGGAGCCGGCCCGCCGAATCCTGGCACAAACCAAAGAGCCCGAAACCGCCGAAAATGCACGGCACATAGCGTCCAACAGCCACCGCCTGCTGAGCCTCGTGAACCAATTGCTCGATATGGCCAAATTAGAGAACGACCCGGGATACCCGGGAGGCATCGACCTCCGGCACGGCAATTTTGCAGAAACGGTGCGCGCCGTACACCGCTCGTTTTTGCCGCTGGCCGAACAACGGGGTATCCGGCTCGGACTGCGAATCGCAGACAATGTCCCGGCATTCCTGTACGATGTCAATAAAACGGAAACCGTACTGAATAACCTGATTTCCAATGCATTGAAATTTACGCCGAAAGGCGGACAGGTGGATGTACGCGTTATGATTGATGATTTACGATTGCCCGGCGAACGGACGGAAACCGACAATCGGAAATCCAAAATCATCAATATTCAGGTGACGGACACGGGTATCGGTATTCCGGCGGAGGCTTTGGATAAAATTTTCGACCGTTTCTACCAGGTAGACGGCTCACACACGCGGGCAGGCGAAGGCACCGGCATTGGTCTGGCCCTGAGCAAAGAACTGGCCGAACTGATGGGTGGCAGTATTTCCGTTGAGAGCGAACCCGGCAAAGGCGCGACGTTTACCTTTTGGCTGCCCGTGGTCACCGGCGTCGATGAGCCCGGGGCCGCCACAACTGAACCGGCAAGCCCCGCTGTTCCGGAAACGACCTCATCTGCCGAAACCGGGCGCCCGATCGTTTTGCTTATCGAAGACAACGCCGAACTGCGTGGATTTGTCAAACAATGCATCGCCGGGCAATGGCAGGTCGTGGAAGCCTCCAATGGGGAAGAAGGTGTGCAAAAAGCCGTGGAACTGGTGCCCGACCTGGTCATCTCCGACGTCATGATGCCGCATAAAGACGGCTATACCGTGTGCGACGAACTGAAAAACAACGAACTGACGGCGCATATCCCGGTGATCCTGCTCACCGCCAAATCGGCCATGGATTCCAAAATAAAAGGCCTCCGCACCGGCGCCGACGATTACCTCACCAAGCCCTTCAATACCGAGGAGTTACTGGCCCGTATGGAAAACCTCGTGGAACTGCGCCGCCAGCTGCGCAAACGTTACGGCCTGCTGCCGGCCACTGCCCCTGCCGCAAGTGCCCCCGGCGAAACCGTATTGTTATCCACGCCCGACCAGGAGTTTTTGCGCCGTTTCACCCGCACAGTGGAGCAACACCTGCCCGACGAAACGATCGGCGTGGAAGACCTTGCACAAAAAATGTTCATCAGCCGGGTACAACTCCACCGCAAACTAAAGGCCATCACCGACCGGAACGTGACCGATTTTGTGCGCGATTACCGCCTGGAGCGCGCCATGGCTATGCTTAAAAACCGCGAAGGCAGGGTGTATGAGGTAGCGTCTAAGGTGGGTTTTGGTAACGAAAAATATTTTTCAAGGGCATTTAAAGAAAAATTCGGCATCCCGCCGAGCCAGGTGATGTAACGACAGGACACCCTAATGTAACGACAGGACACTTTTGCCCAAAATGTAACGACAGGATACCATTATGTAACCGGAGGACACCCGGTTCAAGGCGAAAGGCCGACACATTTGCAGGTATCAACTGCTTGCAACCATGCGCCTGTCCTTAAAAAATATTTGTCTTGTTCTGGCCGCACTGCCCGTTATCCTGTCGGGGCAAAGCCATTTTGATCTCCGGCTCGATACCGTCGCCATACCCGGGATGCCGGGCCTGCACTCCTTTGCCGTCGCCACGCACGGGGAAAAATGGTTGCTGATCGGCGGCCGGCGGGATGGTATGCACCAGAAATTCGGCGGTTTCAGCACGGACAACGCCAACCAACAACTTTGGGTCGTGCAACCCGAATCGGGGCAAATCTGGCAACGGCCGCTGAATGAATTACCCGATACCCTCCAGGAGCAATTGCGTAGCGCCAATATGGCGTTTTTGCAACAAGCGGAAACGCTCCTGTTCGTTGGCGGCTATGGGCGCAGCGAAGTGGCGCAAAACCATATAACCTACCCGTATCTGACCCTGATCGATATTCCGGGGCTGATGGACGCCATCACAAACGGTGGGGCGTTGCTACCCCATTTCCAACAAATCCGGGACACCTTTTTTGCGGTCACCGGCGGACAATTACAAGCGCTGGCCGATACGTTTTACCTCGTGGGCGGACACCGCTTCGACGGGGTGTATTCTGCCAATTCCGACAACCCGACACAGGCCTACACAGATGCCATCCGCAAATTTACCCTTGCCCCGGCGGGCAGCGCCGGCATACAGGTAGCGCACCAAAGCGCCGTGGTAGACGAACTCCACCTGCACCGCCGCGACTACAACCTTGCGCCGCAGATTTTTCAAAACGGCGAGCCGGGTTTCACGGCATTTTCGGGCGTTTTCCAGCCGGGCCTTGCGCTGGCGCCATTTCTGAATATCATCGAAATCAAGCCCAGTGGCTATACGTCCGTCAGCGGGTTCAGCCAGTTCCTGGCCAATTATCACTGCGCCCGGTTGCCGCTTTACGCCCAATCGACCGATGAAATGCACACCTTGTTCTTCGGAGGCATCAGCCAATACTGGCTCAACGAAGACGACAGCCTCATGCGCGACAACCGGCTCCCGTTTGTCCGAACCGTCAGCAGGGTCAGCCGGCTGGCCGACGGCCGCTACGAAGAGGTCGCTTTCGATGCCGAATTGCCCTGGTACACGGGCGCCGGTGCGGAATTCATACTGGCCGGCGGCGTGCCCGTTTTGCCGCGCGACATTGTCGACCTGGATAAAATACCCGACGGCAGTCACTTGCTGGGTTATATCGTAGGCGGCATCGTGACACCGGAAAACCAGCGCAACCCTTTTGTAGCCAATAACGTCGGGATTACCTCGGCCAACGGCCGGCTCATTAAAGTTTATTTGGAAAAAAATGTCGCCGCCGCTGCGCCGGAAAAACCACTCGACGGACGCTACGACCTCGGCCTGTCGGTATCGCCCAACCCGGCCGGCGACTATTGGCAACTGCACCTGAAACTGCCCCGAACGGGACGGCTTCGGAGTACGTTACAAGATGCCCAGGGTAAAATCGTCCGGCAAACAGACTGGGGGCAACAACCCGCCGGCGCGCAGCAATTCAGCCTGGTCACCACGGGGTTGCCCGCGGGAAACTATTGGCTGACGGTAAATCTGGACGGCGTTTTTATGGAAACAAAAACCGTGGCAAAAAAATAACGATTCAATACCAAACAATAACCTTTTCATCAATTTTTTCCATGAAAAAACAACTACTGCTTTCTGTCATTGCAATTGCAACAACCTGTTTTTCCCTGTATGCACAAGTAGCGCCTAAAATCGTCGCGCAAGGATTTACCAACGGCCTCATCGGCATAGAGGTGGATGCTGCCGGCAACATTTGGGTGACCGAATCCGGCACCGGCAACGACGACGGCCGAATCACGATCATCGATCCCGCAGGCAATAAAACCCTGTTTATGACCGGGCTGCCCAGCACCTATATTCAGGCCGCCGGCGAAATCACCGGGTCTTACCGCACCTATCAGCGCCCGAACAACAAAGTATTCATTGTTGTCGGAGAAGGCTCGCATCCGCAATCGGAGACGATAATGATCGTGGATAAATCCACATTTACTCCAGGTACGCCGCTGACCTTGGCCAACGTGGAGCAAATTATCTACCACGGCACCTTCATACATGCCCAGGGCTTTGTGCAGTCCAATCCTTTCAATATTGACTGGGACCCCGAGGGCAATATCTACACTGCCGATGCAGGCGCCAATTCCATCGTGAAATGGGACAAAAACACGGGCAACCTGAGCATTGTGAAAACCCTGGACCGTTTTCCCAATCCCCTGCCCTTCGGCCCCCCGATGATCGACCCGGTACCGACCAAAGCGCTGCGCAAACCCGACGGCACTTTTCATGTCTGCCAGCTCACCGGCTTCCCTTTCATCGAAGGAGCGGCCAAAGTATATAACCTCGATACGGCGGGCAACCTGAGCGTTCATGCCGAAGGCTTCAGCTGCCTGACCAATATGGCTTTCGATCCAAAAGACGGCAACCTATGCGTGATGCAGTTCGGCGTATTCGGTCCGGTGGATTCGACCCTGAATTTTATCCTCGGCACGGCCGCGGTGATCAAGTTATTGCCCGACGGCAGCCGCGACACCATCGCGCAGGGCATCGGCGGTCTTTCTTCCAGTTTTACTTTTGATGGCAAAGGCAGTTTGTACGTGACCGACCTCGTGTTCGGGCAGGTGTTGAAATACGATCTGTTGACAAGCGCTAAAGAACCAACCGTGGCCGCCGCCTCGGTAAAAACATACCCAAACCCCTTTGCTGAACAGGTGACGATCTCGTACGATCTGACAAAAGCAGCCCGCGTAACGCTCGACATTTTTGATCTCAGCGGCCGCCGGGTTGCCGGTTTTGACGAAGGTAAAAAAGATGCCGGCGCCTATTCGGTTCGCTGGAATGGGATAGATCAACAGGCTCATAAAGCTCCATCGGGCGTCTATGTCTATCGCCTGACGGCAGATAATGATTTAGTGAGCGGGATGATTCAGCTGGCCCGGTAGGCCGGCGGGAGGTATTCAGACCTGAAAAAATTGCTCTTACGGGGAGCATGATGAATTCAAATTGAAGCGTGTTATGATAAAGAACCGGTTCCTAAACGTAGGAGCCGGTTTCTTTTTTTGCGGTTGCCAAGTGATCACTTTTACATTTTGACTTTTGACTTTTTCATTTTGCCTTTTTCACCCCCCTTCCCCATACAACGCCCATCGCGCCAGTTTCCCATCCATCCCCAGTATGAGGATGATCGCCTGGTATACCCGGATTTCTCCGGTGGGTGTTTCGAGCGCCCGCACCGGCTGCCGGTAGGCGCCGTCGATGTCGGCCCGGGTAGCGCCGGCTTTTAGTTTTTTTGCCGTTTGACCGGTATAGTCCGGCCCGGTGAGCAGAAAATAGGTTTGTTTGCCGGTGGCGGTATTGTCGCTGTAGTAAAAGCGGGAGTTGGGCCCCGGATGGAGGTTGTGATACAGGTGGAGTTGCGGTCCAAGCGTGATCGCACTTTCGGGAACCGGTTCGGGAAGGTTGTACGGATCCATCAGGTCGAGGCTGTCGATGGTTTCTTTGCGTCCCGAAAAACCCGAACTTTTTGTGACCACTTCAGGCTCCTCTCCTTTCAGTATCCGGAGGTTGTAGGCGCCCAGTGAACTGCCCTGTTCGTCCGCGGCTTTAAAGGCCGCTGTTGCCTTTTCCGTATCGCCTTTTTGGGCATGAAGAATGCCAAAAAGAACCTGCACGCCCGCCGCTGTTTTTTCGAAGCCCCCTTGACCGGCCTTCTCCAGTGCTGTTTCGGCAACCGTTTGGGCGGGCCCGGTTTCGCCGAGGAGGGTGTAGGCGCAGGCTTTGTTCAGATAAGCCGGTGCATAATCGGGGCTCAGGCCGATGGCTGCGTCGAAGTGGCCGATTGCCTCCCGGAGTTTGCGGTTCCGGAGCTCGCGCAAATCGTTGAGGTCCCGCGAGGCAGTCGAGCTCAGGTCGAGCTGCAGCGGATAGCCAAATTTGACTTCCGGTTCCTTCGGCCGGAAATAGCTCAGGGCGTCGAGCACGGCCACCACTCCGGCGTTGTTGCAGATTTCCCGGCTTTGGTAATCCTTCAACTGAAACTGGAAATACGCATAAGCGTCTTCATATTTGCCGAGCGCTGTCAGCAGGTTGCCCACCTCGAATACTTCTACCAGTTTCCGGAGTTTTTCCCCGGCGTTCCGGCGCAGTTTCTTTCGCTCCTCTAACGCGGGGTAACCTTTCACCTGGGCCGGCAAGGCGTACGTTTTGTACAGGGCGGCCAAAAGTTCGGGGTCTTTATCAAACACCCCATACCCGGCTGAATAGGCCAGGAAACCGCCCAGGTATCCGGCTTTTTCCTCTTCTTCCTGTATCTTCATTTTAGCCGCGGTATTGCCGGCGGCGGCAGATAAGGCGCGGAGGGAATCGTGTGTTTCGTAAAACCGGATCAACGGCCGGGCCAGTAGTGTGGCCAGCGCAGCGTCATTTCCCTGGGCAACGGCCGCATCAAATGCTTTTAATTCCAGGCCAATTTCCATGCTTTTAGGGTCCAGCCACACCATGTAACGTTCGTTCCGGTTCATGACAAATTTCGGCGCCGGCACACGGGTTTTTCCGCCGGCTTTTACCAGGTTTTCGTAGACGCGGAGCGCGCGATTGTATTTGGCGCTATCCACGGCGGGTAGTTTTTTGGCCGCAGTTGCGTTTTTCTGTACCAGGGCAAAAATGGATTGGGTGTCTTTCTGGGCGCGGAGCGCGGGGAGCAATAACAAAAGAGAAAAAAAACCGAGGATCGTTTTCATGTTTTTTGTTCTGTGAAGCATTAAGGAACGGGTGAATGTATTCAGATTTCGGGGAATATTATTTAATCATCCCGGACACTTTTTCCACGATCAGCTCCGCCAATCCCGGCAGGTCGCTCTTTTTGCCTGCCACCTGAAATTCACCCTGCGCATCTTTTCCTTTGAACAAGCGCCCCCGCACCTCCACCACGTCGCCTTTTACGGTGTATCGCCCTTTCATGGAATACGCGTTTTCGTACTCTTTCACGTCCACGAAAATGAGTTCCGCTTGTGCGCCTTTGGCGGTGATTTCACGGAAATAGTTTTCCAGCGCATCCGTCAATTTTATATCGTCGTCAAAACTTTCCTCGTTGGTAAAATTATTCCGGATAAACACCGGTTTCACTTGCGCCAGCGGGATTTTTACCCCGATACCGATATCGAAACTGGAACCATCCGTCGGGAACGCCAGCACCGGTGTTTGTATCCCGCCGATGCCTTTCGCCAGTTCGGGTACTTTGTCGCGGGAATACTGGAACAGGGTCATTACATCCACGCGTTTGTCTTCTGTTAGCGCCAGCCCGCTCATACCCTGCAAGAGGCTGTACGTGAGCAGGCCCTGGCCGTACTGACCGGCTTCGTAACTCACTTTGTCGGCCGCGCTGCCGGTGAGGATGAACATGCCGGTGCGGTCTTTCATGCGGTCGAGCGCGCGTATTTGGGAGGGGCTGAGTTCTTTTTGCACGGCGGCCAGCAGCGATTCCACCACCTTGCCGGCGTTGCAGGCGTCGAGGATCATCACTTGTTTCTGGGCGGGAATAGCAGTGAGCCACCGGGTCAGTTCGTCGGAGGAGATGGTGTAGCTGTTGCGTACGACCGGGTCGCTGAGATCTTCGCTGCCGATGTCTTTGGTGAGGTAGTAGAACTGCGCTTTTTCCGCATCGCCGTAGGCTAAGCCGTGGCCGGAGAAGTAGACGACCAGTACGTCGGCGGGCGTGGCTTTGGCGGCGATGTCGTCGAAGGCTTTGGCGATGTTGGTTTTGGTGGAGCTTTCAGCAGGCGTTTTACCGGCGGTGGACAACAGATTTACCTGCGTGCGATCCACACCGAACAGTGCGCTTCCGGTGCTTTGGAGCGCCTGGCTCATGGCCGCCGCATCCTGATCGGCAAAGCGCAGGTCGAGGCGTTCACCGGCGTAATTGGAGGTACCTACGACCAGGGCGAAGAAGCGGGGTTTGACGTTCGAAGCCGGTTTGCCGGTTGGAGTTCCAGGCTGATTGTTGCCTTTGGCGCCGGCGGGCCGGTAAGTCAGTTCATACGCCTGGCTTTTTAGCCAGCCTTCTTTGTTATAAGCGCGCAAGGCGATAGTGTTATCCGCCTCTGTCTGATAGTATTTGGCGAAGGTGGTCAGGTCAATAGCCAGCGTTTTTAGCCTTTTGGGGTTGAGGTCTTCCTGTACCTCTTTGCCGTTGATGAAAAGGCTGAGTTTGCCGAGACCACCCAAGCGTTCGGTGAGGCTGATGTTCAGCAGATCATTTTCTATGCCGGCGCTAATTTCAGGATACAGATCCACTTTATCGAAATTGACCACGTTGCGCAGTTCGCTTTTGTCGAAGCCCATTATTTTAGCGAGCAGGCCGGGCTCGTAGTAGCGTTCTTTGAGTTGTTCCAGTTCGATCACTTCCAGGCCCTGGACGTAGTACATCAGTTTCATGGCGCCCGAGGAGGCGTCGAAGAGACCGGAAGGGGTGGTGACGACCCAATCTGTGGCATTCAGAGGGATGAGGCTTGCGATTTCTTCACTTTCAGTCGATTCCCAAATTTTAATCGTATTATCACCACTGCAGGTCCAAAGAAATAATTTGCCGCCATTTTGATAGAAACCGGTAGATGTAATTTGAAAAGTATGCCCACTGAATGTTTGGGTTTTAAAGCCGCTTTGCATATCCCACAATTGAGCCACTTTATCTGTGTTCCCTACGAGTAAGAATCGTTTATCTTTGGGCACTCCCGTTTGGACAGGCGATAGGGCGACAGCGGTAACAGCACCTGAGGAGTGGAAATTCCTTACTTCCCCGCCGTCAATATTCCAGAGAATGACTTTACTATCGGAGTCCCCCGTCAGGATAAATTTTCTATCGGGAGAAAATGCTACGGCATTCACCTGATAGCCAGAATGTCCTTCAAAAACGCGGAGCAAATTACCTGTCTTATCCCAAAGATTGATTTTACCATCTGTGCCACCTGTTAGGATAAACTGCCCGCCTGTTGAGTCGCTTAAACAGGGCGGAGAAAACGCGACGGACCGCACCTGTGCACCGTGTTTGAATGATTGTAGCATATTTCCATGTATATCCCACAATCTGGCAAAACTGTCCTGGCAACCTGTTAAGGCATAGTTTCCATCTGGTGACAAGGCAACATCAAGCACCCAGGTACTATGTTTGAGAATACTTACAGGCAGACCGTTCAAATTCCAAATTATTGCATTATTATCTCCACTACCGCTAATATATCGCGGCCCATTTCCTGTCCCACCTGCATATACCTCCACAGAGGTTACTTCGAAGGTATGTGTTTTTTTAAAGTTTCGGATCATACCCGTTGAAAGGTTCCAGTTCCTCACAGAATTGTCTCTGCTACCAAACAAGACAGATGTTTCATTATCCGTGTTATAAAATACCGCGCTGCTGATACCCATTTCCTTTGCCTTAAATCTTCGTTTTTCTTCGCATGATTTATTCCACAATATCGCATCCCGACCAGCTGTGAGAATATACTGCCCGGAGGGTGAAAAGATGGCGGTTGCTACCACAAAGGCCGGTATGGAGAACAACTTCCGCCCGTTTATATCCCATAAGCGGGCTGTATTATCATAACTGGCCGTGATTATCGTTGCACCATCCGGCGAAAAATTAACGGACCGCACCCCACTGGTGTGACCAGAAAAACTCCGGATTAAGGTTTTATTTTGTACTTCCCACAACTGTACCGTACTATTTTCCAATCCAATAAGCAGGTATTTTCCTCCTTGTGGATTTTGAGAACAGGCAGGAGAAAATGCGATTGCCGTCACACTTGCCCCGGGTAGAAGTTGCCCTGTTTCGCGGCCTTCACGATCCCATAGTCTCACGGTTTTATCTTCGCTTCCAGTCACTATACTTTGTCCATCGGGTGAAAATGCAACAATATTAATTCGCTCACAATGGCCCTCAAAATTTTGTAGTACCCGACCACTAAAATCCCATAATTTTGCTGTTTTGTCGTAACTTCCGGTCAGAGCCAGGTTTTCACCTGCAACCGGTGAAAAAACAGCCGAAGTAACCTGTTGGGTATGTTCATTGAATGAAAATAGTTCTTTGCCTTCTGGGCTCCACAGTTTTGCACTCCCATCGGTACTAGCGGTAAGCAGGTACCGGTCGTCCGGCGAAAATGCAACTGCCGATACCCAACTGTGATGTCCTGCAAGTGTCCTCAGTTGGAGACCATCAGAAATACGCCATAGGATTGCATTATTATCATAACTTCCTGTCAGCAAGAATTGCCCATCTTTTGAAAACGCCGCCGAAAAAATATTTTCGTTATGCCCTACCGGTACCACCAGTTTGGGCGTTTGGGCGGTCGTCATTGAAATAAAACGGCATAAAAGAAGTAATAAAATACAGACGTTAGAGATAAGCGGGCTAATACGAACGCGATTAATTGTCATGGCTTCCCTTATTAAGTTAACAATTGGGGTAAAGTTTTATCGCACCGTCTAGGTTTACAATGACTGATATCAATATTCGGTATGATGCACGGCTATTTATTAAACAAGCCAGTCAATTGATTGAAGACGTTCCTGTCATTAACCTTCTTTCTATAAAAAAAACAATAAATACTCAAAGCCCCCACCCAACAATATCCCAACAATATTTCCCAACTTTGCCATACCCCTCATCTTCAACCAATGACAACGACATGACCACCCTCTACCTCTGTTTTGCCAATTCGGATGCCAGCCCACTGCCCACCCTGCGCGACGAACAACGCGACATCAAACAAGCCCTGCTGAAAGGCGCCAGCGCCGGGCATTTTTATGTGCTCGAAGAGGCCTTTGCCTCCACCAATGCCGTGGTGAATGCCTTGCAGCAAATCCGGCCCAACCTCGCCATTTTTCACTATAGCGGCCACGCCGGCAAAGACCGCTTAGAGTTGGGCGCCGCGGCGGCTTACGCCGAGGGATTGGCGCAACTGTTCAGCAAATGTCCGCAACTGCAATTGGTATTGCTCAACGGCTGCTCCACCCTTGGGCAGGTGAAAGCCCTCCACGAAGCCGGCGTACCGCTGGTGATCGCCACGAGCGCACCCATCGACGACCGTAAAGCCGCCACCTTCGGCGCCCGTTTTTACAAAGCCCTGGGCGAAAACCAGTCCATCCGCGAAGCCTACGAACTGGCGAAAGCGGAAATTCTGACCATTGACAACAAAATAAACTTTACCGAAACCCGGAGCATCGGTTTTACCGGGGAACAAGAGGAAAAAGCCGGAGAAGCCACCTGGGGCATGTTTACCAAACCCGGCCGCGAGGCTGCCGAAGACTGGCGCCTGCCCACCGTACGACCCGTTCAGGGAGAAGTACCCAAACCGAACCAGCGCCTGTACGCGGCCTTCATTCCGGCCCTGGCGCCATTCAGCCCCGAGGCCCAAAAAATCCTGGATGATGAAGACATGGGCCAGGAAACCGACGAAGTGACCCGCCGGGAAGTCATTTTGAAAAGCCTGCCACACCCCGTGAGCGAACAAATCCGCAAACTGATCGCGCCCGACGCAGGCAACACCACCGATACCTTTTTCGACCGCTATAATACCAAACGCCTGGAACAGTGCGTCGTGGCCTACAGCACAATCATAGAATTGCTCATGTACGTGATGTTAGCCCAATTGTGGGATGAAATGGTCAATAAAAAAGTGGCCGCCTTGCCCGATGCGGAAAAAAACGAGTTGCGCCGGTATTTCACTATGCCGCTTGCGGAACGCGCCAAATACAGCCTGCGGAAAGTGGTGCGCGCGGTGAGCCGGGTGTTCGACAGCAACAGCGTCCCTTATTTTGTCGAAGAACTCCGGCCGGTGGCCGCGCGGGCCGCCGACGACAATGATCCGTTCGCGAAAGCCTGCGTGTTTTTTGAAAGCGCCCGGCTCAAACTGGCCTCCGGCGCCGTGGAAGACCAGGAAGGCGAAATCCTGGCCGTCGACGCCGAAGCTGAACTGTGCAATTTCATGGCGCCACTGGGCTTTTTAGCCAAATACGACATGGACTCTATCAAAGAAATCACCATTTTTAAAAACCGTTTTTACCCAACCCCCGTCTACCAGCACAAAATGACCAAACTGGAACAACGTTTCGTAGGCCTGGCCAATACCGTGGAGCGGCACAACGACTTTATCGAAAACGCATCGGTCGTTATAATCAACGGAAACCGCCACCTCAACCTGTCGCCTTTTGTGATCGACGAAAATGCGTTCAACGACAAAGCCGCCATCGATAAAATCCTGTACTTTGATTATTTCGATAAAAACAACAAAAAACTGACCTACAAACACGTGTACAAACCCGGCGTGATGCCCCTGGTTGTGCAGGAAGGCGAGACGGAACTGGGCCGTAAGGTGTTGCACCGCGAAGTATGGGGCCAACTGAATGCCTTCTCCCAATTGTTGTTTCAGCAAAACCTCGAAAACTTATGATCCGCAGCCCGTTCAAGTTCCTCGACCCTTACGGCCCCAACGACAGCAAGGTGTTTTTCGGTCGCTCTGCCGAAATCGACGAACTCTATGCCCTCGTTTTTCGCACGCCCCTGCTCTTGGTGTACGGGCTCACGGGTACCGGCAAAACCAGCCTGATCGATTGCGGGCTCCGCAACCGCTACGACGGCACCGACTGGCTGCCCTTCTTTGTGCGCCGCAAAGACAACCTCAACGATGCCCTGCGCGATACGCTGCAAAATGCCCTGCCCGATGACAAATCGCGCAACCTGACCGAGGCCGTGAGCTACCTCTACCGCTTCTATTTGCGTCCGGTATACCTCATTTTCGACCAATTCGAAGAGTTGTTCATCCTGGGAACGAAGCAAGAACAGGAGGAATTCAAACAAAACCTCAAAAGCCTGCTGGAAGCCAACCTGACCTGCAAAATTATCCTCGTCATGCGCGAGGAATATATCGGCTGGCTCTACGATTTCGAACGCGACATCCCGGCCATCTTCGATTTTCGCCTGCGCGTGGAAACCATGAAACGCAAAAACATCGAGGAAGTGATTGAAAAGAGTTGCGCCGTTTTCAACATCGCCCTCGAATCGCCCGAAAACAATATCGACCAGATTTACGACAACGTAAGCGAAGGCAAAGCCGTGGTGCAATTGCCCTATCTGCAGGTGTACCTCGATACCTTGTACCGGCAAGACATGGCCCGCACCTACCCTTCCGGTGCGCCCGCCACCACAGAACAACCCTACCTGCCGCTGACCTTTACCGGCAAAGAGATCTTTGAATGTGGCCATATCAGCGGCGTGCTGGAAAATTTTTTACGGGAAAAAGTCTCGGAATTACAAGAAAGCATGGCGCAGAAATACCCCGGACTGCCCGCCGATGCCGTCAAAACCGTGCTCAACAGTTTCGTCACCTCGTTGGGCACCAAAAAACCGATGCCGTACCAATTAGTGAACAAACAGGTGCAATTCCTGTCGCCGCCCGAAGTCCTGCGCGACTTCAATGCCACTTTCATCCACGACACGGTGCGCAACCTGGAACAAAACCGCGTACTGCGCGACAGTGGCGAAACCTTTGAACTGGCACACGATACCCTGGCGCACAAAATATTCGAAAACCGCAGCGAAGAAGAAAAACGCCGCGACGAAGTACAGGCCCGGCTGACGACATCATTTAAAGAATACCAGGAAAGCGGCACGCATCTGAACGCCGCGCAGATCGCCCGCCTGGAAGAATGGCTGCCCATCCTGCGCCTGTCGCCCGAAGAGGCAAAATTTGTACACGATAGCCGGGCTGCCGTGGAAGCCCAGCGCCAAAAGGAACGCGATGAGGCGGAAAAAGAAAGGCGCCTGCGGCTCGATGCCGAGCAAGCGAAAAAGCGGGCGCAACTGTTTACTTACATCGCCTCGGTAGTCGCCGTTCTGGCCGGTATCGCGTTTTTCTGGGCCAACCACCAATCGAATATCGCAAAAGAACAACGATCCCTTGCCGAGGCGGCCACAATTACCGCAGACTCCAACGCAACGGTGGCCCTGGAACAAAAACGCCTGGCCGAGTCCAGCGCAGAATTTGCCCGGCAGCAGGAAATGCGGGCCGATACGCAAAGAGACATCGCCGTCTCGAATGCCGAAAAAGCCCGGATCGCCTTGCTAAACATGCAGCAAGCCAACCGCAATCTGGTAGATCAAATACTGGTCGAAGCCGGGGCCGACATCCTGGCCCTGCGCTACGACGCCGCGTTGTCCAAACTACACAACGCCGCCGCCCTCAGACAAAAAAAGCCGCAAATAGGCGAGGCCCTGCTCGAAATCGTTTATTTTTTCAATGAAACCGGCAAACGGCAAGAAGCAAACAAAGAACTGTCCACCGTGGCGGCTCTTTTGGGCAAAAACATCAACCCGTCCAAAGCCGACCGGACCTCTATCCGGACAGCCTTGCAAAACCTCTCCCCCACCCGCTTCGGCGAACTGGAAACCCGCTACTACCCGGTACTGGTTTCCGTTAAAGGCGGTAGCGGCCTCTCCGGATTTAAACTGGCCAAAACGGAAACCACCGTCTGGCAATACAACCTCTTCCTGAACGCCCAGGGGAAAAACATGCTCGACGAAACCAGCATCCGGCGACCGGGCTGGGGCTGGGCGGGCGACAACCCCGTGGTATTCGTCAGCTGGTACGACGCCGTGTTATACGCCAACTGGCTCAGCGAACAACACGGCCTTACCCCCGCATACACTATCGATCAGGAGCAGCAGGACACCAACAATATCAGTGATATCGACAAATTGAAATGGACCGTCACCCGTCGCGAAAACGCCAACGGTTTTCGCCTGCCCACCGAAGCCGAGTGGGCATTCGCCGCCAAAGGTGGCCTGAACCCCACGGCATTCGAATACGCCGGCAGCAACAACCCCGACGAGGTGGCCTGGCACAGCGGCAATGCGCAAAAACACACCCGGCCTGTGGGTAGTAAAAAGCCCAATAATCTGGGGCTGTACGATCTCAGCGGCAACGTCTGGGAATGGTGCTGGGATTGGGGCGCGTCCTCCTTCGGCAGGTACCGGGTGGTACGCGGCGGGTCGTGGAAAATTGCGGCTTCGGCTATCGGAAATGGCGGTATCCGGTCGCCGGATAGCCAGGAGGATCAGTATGGTTTTCGGGTGGCGCAGTGAGTTTTAATGTGGTCAATGTGTTTTTATTGGGGTCAATGGGGTCAATGTGGTCTCGTAGGGGCGACCCTCGTGGTCGCCCGGCTCGTGGTCGCCCGGCGTTATGACAAATTAAACCCTTCCTGTTCGACATACGCCGCCAGATTCATCGCCACGCCATCAATCAGTTCCACGTCTTTGTCCCAGTCGTACACTTGCCAGGGGGCATCAGGAGTAGCGGAAAACACCTTTTGACTTTTGGTAAATATCCA
>CAUJEY010000137.1 GCA_963169325.1 Bacteroidota bacterium | reverse complement strand
GGAGCATTTAACTTAACGTGGTAAAGTAGTATTAAGGATTTCGGGCCGCCTTTTCGCCCTCCCCCCAGCCCCCATAGCCATCAGGTTAAGGGAAAATTGATGCTTTTTAAAGTCAAAATGTAAAATGTAAAAGTCAAAATGTAAAATGTAAAAGTCAAAATGTAAAAGTGGGATACCGTGGGTCGGATATTCCGTGGTCTAAATGCTGTCACAAAGCCCCCTTCCGCGATATTCCTTTTGACTTTTACATTTTAGATTTTACATTTTGACTTTAAAATGCGCCCAAAACCCTTAACCGAATGGCTATGCCCCAAACCCCCAAACCAATAAACCCCCAAACCCCCAAACCATTTTTACAGGATAGGCAACCTTTTCGCACCCGCGAGCGTGTAAGGAGCAAATGAATGATACAAACGTCGAAATATGGTTGGAAGGGTGCCGAAAGCAGGACTCGGAGTGCCAGCGGTTATTGTACCGGCACTTTTACAACTATGCCCTGACAATATGCCTTCGTTATGCTGCGTCAAGAGACGAGGCCCGGGAAATCCTCAATGACTCATTTGTAAAAATTTTCAGCCGCATCGATCGCTACACCGGACAGGGGCCATTCAAAATATGGCTCGGGCGGGTGATCGTCAACACGGCCATCGACCGGTACCGCGCGCTGTGCCGGGCCCGAACCAGCGAAGCACCCGGAGAAGCGGCAGATTCTATCGAGTGCGCCCCGTCGGCGCTGGACTACCTCTATCACGAGGATCTTATCAATCTGATACAACAACTATCAACCAGTTATCGCATGGTGTTTAATCTCCATGTGGTAGAGGGTTATACACACGAAGAAATAGCGGAAAAACTGGGCATCCAGGTCGGCACTTCTAAAAGCAACCTGATGAAAGCGAAAGAAAAACTCAAACGCCTCATCCTGATTACTTCGCTAAAGGCTTAACAGTATGGAAGACAACAATTTTTGGGACGAACTGGCCAGGCGGCTCCAGCAGGAACAACCCCAGTCTTTTCAGGAAGAAGACTGGGCAACAGTACACCGCCAACTCCGGGTACAACGCAAACGCCGGGCCGGGTGGTTGTGGCCGGTACTGATTGTGCTCGCTTTTTTAGCCAACAATCTGATTTGGTGGCTGTTGTGGCAACAACCGAAAAGTGACAGCAGGCAAAACGCTGCGCAACGCGACACTATCTACCTGATACAAGAGCGAATTGTACATGATACCATGTGGCAGTTCACGACCCAAACAACCGGCACAAACGACCTGCCGGCGCCTTCTCTTGATGACCCGGGCCAATCATCTCCAATTTTTGGACAGGATAAAATTTCAGATAAAACTGTCGATGACGCCATCCCGGCGCAAAAAACAGTTTTTACACCAACACTTTCTATACCGGATCAAGCCCCCAAACCGGCTAACCAACGGTATCCGGACAACCCGCTTATGCCCTTGCCGCTTCGTTTTCAAATTCCGAACGCCCCACCGCGAATGATCCTGGCATCCGGAGCCCACATTCAACCTGTTGTGCCCCGTCGGTCTCCGAAGGTATTCTTAGCAGCAGAAGCAGGAAATGCCTGGTTTTTGGCCTCCGGAACATCGCGGGCTTATCTGCGGCAATTTGGCGCCTCCTTCCATGTTTTATCCGGCCAATGGGGAGCAGTAGCCGGTTTTCGCCGCTGGTATGCCGCCGAAAATCCGAAACAAACAGCCGCTACGTTGGGTTTGCCCGACGAATGCGAAAACTGTCCGGTGGCCGGCTATCCCGACCAGGTCAGGCTGCAATGGACAGAGTTTCAGTTAGGATTGGTTTACGAACTGCCTTTAAATAGAAAAATGACAAACATTTATCTGAGCGCACTCGGACAGTTGCGCGGCGCGGCTGAGCAGTACCGGCATTTCCATTTCGAACAATATAACGGCCCGCCAATCGAGGTAGAGGACCGGTACCGGGAAAAATCCGGTTTGTACTGGAATGGATGTAGCGGGAAAGTTTCGGTCGCTCAGCGCTTAATGGGGCGCTTGAGTTTATACGGAGCGCTGGAAGGTCGATGGCCGGCCGGGGTAACTCCTCGCTTAACGCCACCGGCCGTAGGACTCAACTTGGGCCTCGCCTGGCGCTTCCGGAGTTGATTATTCACTAAATACGTACAGATATGTTCAAAAAAATGTGTGCCGCTGCACTGTTGTGCGGCGCAATGGCAGCGCCAACCCTGGCGCAAAAAACACCCTGGTCCCTGGGCTTTTCGCTGGCCAATACCGGCGTATCCCATCCCTTCGAAAATCCGGTAGAGCCGGGTTCAAGCAGCGGCATCCCCGGGGGTTATGGCGGTATTCTAGAGAAAAACTACGGTGTAAGACGGTATACCGTGGAAGGATTGCTGCAGTTTTCACTGAAACAGGTTGGACAATTGCGGCTAAGAGGCGGGTATTCGCTCCGTCAAACGGAATTCTCTTCCGTCTACGGCAGTCCGGAAAGGCAGCCGGTCAGCCGGAGTACCAACCGGCAAACCGCCCGCAGCTGGCATTTTGCGCCTGGCTTTATTGCTTCGCACTCGTTGGGCAAATTCAATCTGAATGCCGGTGTAGAAATCCCCGTCTATTTTTTAAAACCCCTCGAATCATACACCACCTGGGTCGATTTGACCTCAACAGAAAGTGGTATTTCGGAAAGTTGGGGCTTTTTCCCTGGCGGCTTTTCCTTCGGCATGGGCCCGGTAGCCGGTTTTTCGTTTCAGCCGGATCGTTGGTGGAGCATAGGGGTGGAAGTGCGCAGCGCCTGGATGTTTACCCGTATTGAAGGCAATTACAAAGAACAATCTAATTGGACCGGTTCCTTTGTTTCACAGACAGGTACGGCTGAAACTTACCGGAATAGCAGCCTGAGTAACCTGCAAGCGGCGTTGCAATTGCGGTTTATGTTGTGATAAAGGTTGGAGGGTTTCTGGTTTGAAGGTTGGAGGGTTTGAAGGTTGCCATCCACCATAAAGTTTTAACGACCTTAATCGACCAAATGATTTGATTTTTTACAATCCGGTTGTCTCGCTTAGCTCGACATGACAGCTCTACTTTGTTTAACTATTCATCAGATTTCTCGCTGCGCTCGAAATATTCAAAGCGTTCCCGGTAAATTTTGAGCGCAGCGAAAAATCTGGATGAAAATTGAAAACATATGGCTGTCATGTCGAGCGAAGCGAGACATCTGGCAAATCTTTCTGTCGTCAACATTCGTTAAAACTTTATGGCGGACGGCCCCCCCACCCTCTACCCCCCAACCCCCACCCCCCCCAAAAAAAAACCTCCAAACCCCCACCTCCCCCAAACCTCCAAACCTCCAAACCCCTAAACCCCCAAACCCCCTCCACCCAACCCCGGCCGGGCTTTCTGCGTCACAGGGATATTCATCCACCCACCCATTCACACAAAGTTGCTGCTTATGAAGAACCGGATAGTGTCCTGCCTGCTGTTGCTCCTGCTTCCCGCTATTTGGCAATCCTGCCAGAAAGATCAATTCGAAACCGACGGCCCATCGGCCCGGATCGTTTTTGCAGGACAAATCACCGACGAGAACGATCAGCCGCTGGCCGGCGCCACCGTGTCGGCCGGCAACGCCTCGGCGATCACCGACGGCAACGGCGTTTTCCGCCTGGACGCCGTAAACCTGCCCGCCCGAAATGCCATCCTGAACGTACGCCTGGCTGGTTATTTCGATTTTTCGCGGGCTTACGTCGTGGAAAACAACGCCATACAACCCGTCAGTATACAACTCCTGAAAAAACGAATGATCCATTCGTTTTTGGCTGCGCAAAACACGGTTGCGCAAGCCGGCGCGGCTCAAATCCGCTTCCCGGCCAACAGCGTGTCCCGCTCCGACGGCAGCGCCTACAGCGGCGTGGTACAGGTGTACGCCCGCTACCTCGACCCCACCGATCCCGACCTGAACCGGCACATGCCCGGCGACCTGCGCGGCAGCAGCAGCAGCGGGGAAGATCAAACCCTGGCCACCTTCGGCATGCTCGGCGTGGAACTGGCCACACCGGGCGGCGACCCGCTCCAAATCGCCAACGGGCAAACGGTGGAAATCGCCATGCCCATACCGTCAGAAAAATCAGCCGCCGCCCCCACAGAAATCCCCCTTTGGCACTACGACCTGGAAAAAGCCCGTTGGGTGGAGGAAGGCAGCGCCCAAAGAATTGGAGACCAGTATGTGGGTAAAGTGAAACACTTTTCTTTTTGGAATTGTGACGCCCCATTCCCGTTGATTTATATGAGAGGCAAAGTATTTCTCGAAAACCATGAACAGCCCGTTGGCGGCGCCGTCGTACGGCTGACCATGCTTTCCAATGGCTGGATCGGTTTTGGCGAAACGGATACCGAAGGGCGTTTCGGCGGCGCCATCCCTATAAATGAGGTGATGAAATTGGAGGTAATTCTGCCCGCCGACTGCGGCACTCAGGTGTTGTACACCCAAACGATCGGCCCGTTTTCAACCGACGTCAACCTTCCGGATATTGTCATCAGAAACCTCAATGCCAAAACCTTGGTTGTGTCAGGCCGCTTGATCAATTGTGCTCAAAAACCGGTGACGAAGGGATTTGCCATCATCAATATCGCCGGGAACCGTTACCACAGCTACAGCGATGCCGGCGGTAATTTCAGCGCCGTTATCATTCAATGCGACAATGCGGCGATAGACATTACCGGATACGACATGACCGCCGAAAAGAAAAGCCAAACATTGAACTTCCCGAACCCGGCTGCCACAATTAAGACCGGCGATCTGGCCGTTTGTGAGAGCCTGACAGAGTATATTGAAATTATTTATGACGGGGTAAAAACCACTTTTATCGACAGTCTGAATACTGCGATTGTGGAAGGCAGTTGGTTTTTCCTCGGCGCCCGCCAACAAGACAAGTCAGTGGAAATTAGTATTGAGAATGACAATCAGACGGGTACTTTCCCGGTGCAGTATTTTGGTTTCACATCTTCCGCCGGCACACTTACTAATTTAAATATGAGCGCCACCATAACAGAATTCGGGCTTTCGGGGCAACCGGTTGTCGGAACGATTAGTGGGACTGGTCAATCGGCAAACGGCCAAAATCATACGATTACGGGTAGTTTCCGGGTGTTGCGGCAGTAGTAAATTCAATCGCACACACAATTCGCATCAATCAAACTCACCGCCGGCAGTGTCACAGCACCCGATGGCCCTTGGGCAGCTATGGCAGCAATGTAAAAGGTAGTATTCACATCCATCGTGGTATAACTGAAAGAGAAAGTGGAGGAAGATGAAGTCTGTCAAAACTTCATTCATAAATCAACATTTCCCTGCGATTTTACGTTTTTGAAAACCACCTACTTCACGATGTCCACACCGGAAAAATCTACCCTTCCCCACCGCAAACGCCTGCGGGTGTTTTACGTATTCCTGGCTTTGTTTGCCACCTGGATCATCGCTATTCAGGCCGGTTGCCTGGCGATGCGCACGCCTGACCGCGATTGGCCGGCTAAACTGCTGCAAGCAGGCCAACCCTTGCCCCCAGTATTCGATGATGTCGAAATACCGGATTACCGTTCGATCCATGCTATAAGTTTAATCCGGCCGGAGCCCGACAGCGCCCGTCCGGTGATCGTATTCGTGCATGGTTCTCCCGGCTCAGCCGATGCTTATAGGTCCTATCTGGCCGATACCGCACTCAGTAGGGTTGCCGACATGATCACCCTTGACCGGCCGGGTTTCGGCTACACCTCCGGCTTCGGCCGCGCAGAAGGATCGCTCGAACGCCAGGCCGCTGCCGTAAAAGCGGTTGTACAACGTTTGGCGCCCGGGAAAAAGATTGTATTGGTCGGCCATTCGCTCGGCGGACCGGTGATTGCCCGGTATGCGATGGACTTTCCGGACAAGGTCGCGGGTTTAGTGTTGGTTGCCGCTTCCATCGACCCCGACCTGGAAGAACACCCCTGGTGGCAGGGTGCTGTGGATGCGCCGCCCCTGCGCTGGCTGACACCCAAAAGCCTTTGGACGAGCAACCGCGAGATTATATTGCTGGAAACGGAACTACGCGAAATCTTGCCCCGCTGGTCCGGCGTTCGCTGCCCGGTAACGATGGTGCATGCCGAAGACGACCGCTTGGTACCCTTCGGCAATGTGGCTTTTGCCAAACGAATGCTGGAGAATTGTATGGATTACCGGGAAGTTACCCTGCCCAAAGGAGATCACTTTGTCCTGTGGAGCCGGCAGGATGTGGTGCGGGAGGTCATTTTGGAAATGGTGAAGGGGAGGTAGGTTATGCCATTTCGTCATTTCGTCATTTCGTCATTTCAGCGCGCTGCAAGTTTATTAATCTTACTTTTCCACATTAGTTTTTTTGCCTGTCAAAAATAATGCAACAACTTATCAACGAATTACTTGACACCGTAGAACACCACGCCGGCCAACTGAAAAACCTTTCCGAAACAACGCTTACCGCCCGCCTGGCGCCGGGCAAATGGAGCAAAAAAGAGATTGTCGGCCACCTGGTAGATTCCGCCCAAAATAATATCCAGCGCTTCGTACGCACACAATATGAAGAAAAAGATGTACACATTTTGTACCGGCAGGATGACTGGGTACGCCTGCAAAACTACCAGGCTTATTCCACAACCGATCTACTGCAACTTTGGGTGCTGCTCAACCGCCACCTGGGGCATATTTGGGCTCAAATGGACACCCGGACCTGGGCGCTGACCTGCAAAATGGGAAATTCAGCGCCCGAATTTTGGACGCTGGAAATGCTGGCAATCGATTATCTGCGGCATTTAAAACACCATTTGGCAGCTGTTGAAAGTCAAAATGTAAAAGTCAAAATATAAAAGTCAAAAGTCGCCGCACAAGAGGCCCTGACTCAAAACTCATTCCCATCCTTTTACCCGCACAAAAAACGGGCGGTAGTTGTCAGCGTTTTTAAATAAATCTGCAAAAACGCTGCTGTTCACGTTGTAGGAAACAAGCAGGTCGCCGCCCTGAGAAAACTGCGTATGGGCGAAAGCATTATAGGTAAAAAGATTGCCTTCGTTCGTTTGCGGGGTGCAGTAGATTTGTTTTTTATGGTCAAATCCGCTGACCGGGTTGTCGGCATCGTACAGGTAAATTTCGCCGCCGAGGACATGGTGTTGCGTCAGCAAATAATAGCGGCTGTTCCGTTTGAATACCGAAAACTGCTCGGAAACATGGGCAAAATGTCGGGCGCTGGCAGCCGGATCGGTTGTCCAGTTCACACCGTCAAAATATTCCCATTGGCCGTTCAGGTTGTTACCTGCCACCCGTGCGGTGTGCAGGAATTTTGACAGACCCTGTTTTTCCGCGCCGTACAAATACAGGTAGCCGCCGTCCTCCAGAATACAGGCGCCGTAGTTCACTGCCGGGTCGGTGAATTTTCTTTCGATAGACAGCAATTTCATGCCGGGCAACGAAAAGGTGGCTACATCGATGCTTGCGTATGCAAAATCCCAGGCGCCGCCCCCCGTGGATTTAAACCCGAAAAGGATCACCTGGAGCGTATCGCCGTGCGCAAAACCATGTCCGGGCCAGTACCACCAGCCCGATTCGGCCGGCGTCACAAAAGCGGAGGCGTCGCCCGTCAGTGCGGTCATGGCATCGCCGTCCTGCATTACAAAAGCATTTCTGTGAAAACCGCCGCCGGGGCGGCTCCGGTTGGGGTTCACCGGACCGATGAAGCTGTCGCCGAATATCCACAAGGTTCTCCCGTCGGGCAAGGGTACGGAGTAGGTCGCATCGCCGCCCGTCCAGCCGCTGAAGCGGGTGAAGCGCTGGTTGAAATCCGATGCTTTGCGCACGGAAACCGGCGCCTCCCAGCACACCGCGGCCCCGGTAATGGTGGTATCGCCGATGCTGCCGGTACCGCCGCTGTTGGGGTCGACCGGGTAAAAACTGCCGGAGGTAAAGTCGTCGGTTTCGTCTTTGCAGGCGGTGAAAGGAACAATTGCTGCCAGAAAAAGCAGGAGCAAATATTTGCCGGTATTTGAAAATAATGTGGTCATGTAGCAGCTTTTATGAGAAAAAAGCATCTGCAAGGTAGATGGTTTTTTTGCAAATTTTTTGGTAAGTATTCTGATATGTTGCCCAAAATGATACTTATAGGCCGTAGACTTATTTGCATCTTTCAAAGAAATTCGCACTTAAAATTTATGCAATGGGAGTGAACTATTCAAGTCAGGAAAAACTGCTTTTGGTACAAATTGGAAATCGAATAAAAGAACTGAGAGTAAAATCCGATTTATCACAGGAAAAGTTAGCTTATGCCTGTGATTTAGATAGAACTTATATAGGTTCGGTGGAAAGAGGTGAAAGAAATATTTCAATTATTAATCTGAATAAAATAGCGATAGCCCTTAAAATTTCCCTTTCTGACTTCCTATTTTTAAATAATGAATATTGATTTTAAGGTTCCTCCGAAATTACCCAGATATCTTACTGCACCAAATACGCTCGTCGAAACCTTATCTGTTTTGATTGGTAAACCGTTCAGAATTACTGGTAAAACAAGAACAGATGGCTCAAATATTCGAAAACTTATCGCTTTTACGCTAGAAAGTAATGATTTACCTGATATTGCAGGAGAATTTGAATTCGAAATTGTTCCTCCTAAAGGTAAAGGAGTGCCAAAAATAGTAAGAGAATTTATTGATACTTATATTGTTACGACTGGAAATTCTTACAATTTACAGGTGTGGAATAGGGTTCCAGCAAGTAATACCCTTCTAATAAAGTACGAATCCGGAGAAGGCCTTCATTGCGATGATGTGAGATTTGTTTTTGTTCGCATAGATGTTGAAAAGGCAATAATAGCTTCAATAATTATTTTGACTCCTGATTATATCGAACAAAAATTTGGAAAGTTTGGAAAACCGACGATCAAAAACCAATTATTGATTTCAACAAAAGTAAGGACTGCAATCTATGTTAGTGAATCAAAAATTCTTTCTTTCCCTGATTCAAAAAAACTCTCTTACTACATTACCCACGACTACAAGGCGCCAAAGTCCGGAATAGTTGAAGAGCCTGAATTAAAAGAACTTTATTCCATAGCATTGTTGAAAAAAATAGTGGCAGAAAAATTGATAGGAAAAAAACTGAATTCTGCATCAACCAAGAATAGAGGCCAAGCCTTAGAACGAATGACACTTGAGCTCCTTGGGTACGAGATGAATAAAAACGATTTTCTTTATGGTGGATTTCCTGATATTATAAATCAGTTGCTTGAAGTTAAAGTGCAAGATTCTCCGACTGTTGATTTAGGAAAATTTTCACCGGAAAAGGAGGAAATTGTAATTGCGACGAAAAATCTAACAACATTTGATGTTCGATACTTAATAGCGTTGACAAACCCAAAAACAGAAATTATTGAGGGCGTAATTCTGTCTCCCGGGGAAAAACTTGGCAATATTTTTTCTTATGTTAGTAATCAGAGTTATAAATGTCAGCGAGCAATACCAATGGCTTTTTTTGATAATTATTATGGGAAAGCAGTTTTTAATCCAGATTAAAGACAGGTGGAACCCCAAATGCTTTTGCGACCAGAATTTCAAGGTTTTCTTCGAATTGAAGGATGCTTTTTTTGTCAGTCGTTTTATTTAATTTTTGTACAATTTGAATAATTTCTTTTGCCGTATTTGAATTAATATCCGGCAATGGATACCTTTCAACGTATTGACTAAAATATCTCCTTCTGCCTGAATATAATTTGTTATTGAAGACAAGATCATGGTAACGTGTCATCAGTTTTGAATTTGCCACACCTTGTATCATAAGCAACTTTTCAACATCATCTTTGTTTTCAGCCACTATCCAATAGCAATTTCCGTTCACCACTTTTCCGGCTGTATCGAAGCAAAACCTTGGTGTTAAACTAATATCAGGAAAAACTAATTTGGGATTACTCCATAACTTAGGGTTTTGTGGAACCCAAATTTCAAACCACTCTCTACCCGCATCAATTACATATTTGCGTGCTCTAAGTTGAGCCTCATATGAAAGTAAGTATTTTTTGGCTTTAGGGTAATCATCAATATTAATAACCTTTTTTTTGCCATTTTCGATAATATGGGTATAAAGTACCTGCAACTTAACTCTATCGGATGTACCCCATGGCTCAATGTTTTCCTGGGATAATAAATCTTTCAATAATTCTTTTTCCGGTATATCCTCACCAAGTTTACTCCAATGATCTCCAATAAAAACCGTATCCGCTGTTGTTTTTATTCCAACCCTCACCTTAAATAAATCTCCAATCACACATGTTGTATTTCTGTTAATGGCAGATGCCCACTTAGTTTCTTCTATTGATAATAATTCCCATGGACTCCCTTGGGCTGCATCATATTTTAGAATTCCTTTTGTCTTTTTATATTTTTTTGTTCCAATTTTAAAATAACCGGAGGCATCTGTATCTAAAATTTCAAATATATTGGCGGCAGTCTTTAATTCCCCCTTATAACCGTTTAATTCTTCATATACTTTTAGAAATACTGGATTTGAGCAAGTACCTTTATTGTTCTTACTCTTTCTTCCAATAAAAATTGCGGGTAAAACAGCGGCATCAAATAACTTTGTATCACCTAAGTCTATTATCTCAATGATATCATAATTTTCGCCCAAATACTTGCGGATACTTTCACCACCCTTAGTCGATAAATAACGGTTTGATGTTATTACGCCAAGAATCCCACCTTCTTTAAGGCTTTCTGTCATGGCAATTAAGAATGGATAATATAAATCCACCCTGCCTTTCAAGTTAAACTTCTTTGCTAAACGTTGAGATTTTTCAGCACCCAAGACCTGTGTTCGTACATAGGGCGGATTTGCAATAATTACATCAGCAAAACCATTGACGGCACTGAGTTTTTTACAATCATTAAAATCAAATGTTAACTGTTTTTCAAATATATCAACAGATTCTAGAAAATCGCTTAAAACAAATTCAGTGTTATGTGCCCCAAAAATTTTCGATCTTATTTTTGCAACGGAAAGATATTTTTCATTGGAGTCATAACCGGTTAAAGAAAATTCCTGATTTATTCTTGATAATATATCACCTATTGCAATCAATAATTCACCCTCACCACATGCTGGATCAAGAATTTTAATTTTATTTTCTCCATTCATTCCGATATGTTGGAGAATCTGCTTGGCCAAGAATTCAGCCAGCCCTTTTGGTGTGAATGTTGCGCCAGTATGTTTTATGGCTTCTCTACTACTCATTTTTTAGTAAAAATTTAGGCAAAGATACCTAAAATCATCATAATTAATTTGATTTCTAACCCAACTGTCCAACATAGATGATATAATACAGTGTGATTTGCAGTGCAAGATAGCAAATGCTTTTTTATAAAACACTCGCTATCCACCCTTTCACCAAAACCTCCTACCTTTGAAACACGGTGAAACTTGGATTAGGTCTCTACAAAAGCCTGCTGAACGACAGCAATTTTCGCTTCGCAAAACAATGCGGCGCTACGCACCTCGTCGTGCAACTGGTGGACTACGTCAAAGGGGGCGACAGCCCGACCCTGACCCAAAACTACCTCAACGGCTGGGGCGCCACCGCAAACGAAGGCAATCTCTGGCAACTCGACGAGCTGCTCGCCCTCAAAAAACAAATCGAATCGCACGGACTCACCTGGGCCGCCATCGAAAACTGCGACCCCGCCATTGGTACGACGTTTTGCTGGACGGCCCCAAAAAACACCGCCAAATCGAAGACCTGAAATGGATGCTCCGGAACATCGGCAAGGCGGGTATACCCATCATGGGCTACTACTTCAGCCTCGCCGGGGTGTGGGGCTGGACGAGCGGCCCGGCTGGGCGCGGGCAAGCGATGCCCGTTGTGTTTGACGAAGGTAAAATTGATGCGCAGGCGCCGATTCCCAATGGCATGGTCTGGAACATGACCTACGATACGCAAGCCGCGCCGGGCACATTGCCGGCGGTGTTGCGGGCGGAAATGTGGGAACGGCTGCGCTGGTTTTTGAGTGAAATGCTGCCCGTCGCCGAAAAAAACGGCGTCCGGCTGGTGGCCCACCCCGACGACCCGCCGCTGCCGGAGCTGCGAAATACCGCCCGCCTGTTTTACAATCACACCGAATACGAGCGTCTGCTCGACGTTTCAGGCAGCCCCGCCAACGGCTTCGAATTTTGTATGGGCACCCTGCAGGAAATGGCCGACGGCGACCTGTACGACTTGCTCGACAAACATTCCGCCGCCGGAAACATCGGCTATATTCACTTCAGGAATGTGATCGGCAAAGTGCCGCACTATCGCGAAGCCTTCGTGGACGAGGGCGACTTAGATATGGTGCGGGCCTTGCGTATTTTGAAAAAAAATAAGTTCGACGGCGTAATTACCCGATTCGGCCGGCGTCATAAAAGCGGAGGCGTCGCCGGTCAGTGCGGTCATGGCATCGCCGTCCTGCATTACAAAAGCATTTCTGTGAAAACCACCGCCGGGGCGGCTCCGGTTGGGGTTCACCGGACCGATGAAGCTGTCGCCGAATATCCACAAGGTTCTCCCGTCGGGCAAGGGTACGGAGTAGGTCGCATCGCCGCCCGTCCAGCCGCTGAAGCGGGTGAAGCGCTGGTTAAAATCCGATGCTTTGCGCACGGAAACCGGCGCCTCCCAGCACACCGCGGCCCCGGTAATGGTGGTATCGCCGGTGGTGCCGGTACCGCCGCTGTTGGGGTCGACCGGGTAAAAACTGCCGGAGGTAAAGTCGTCGGTTTCGTCTTTGCAGGCGGTGAAAGGAACAATTGCTGCCAGAAACAGCAGGAGCAAATATTTGCCGGTATTTGAAAATGATGTGGTCATGTAGCAGCTTTTATGAGAAAAAAGCATCTGCAAGGTAGGTGGTTTTTTTGCAAATTTTCTGGCGGCTATATCTATAAGTATCCGGACGCACATAAAAAAACCGCCTGACTTACGTCCGGCGGTTTCACCAAAAACCAAATGAAAACAATCTTTCTTTCTTTATTAAAACTTAAATGTCTTTTCGGTTTTTAAGACATTATTTATACGGCAGGCTATTAGGGTGGTCACATTTCATATAAAAAAAAATTTTAGTCTGAAAATGCCCGACTGGTAATACTGCTGTTAAAGTGCGGCTTATGCCCTACTTTTGCCGCCGCTTCACAAACCACCTGTCATTCATCAAACTGTTTTTTCCTGCTATGAACGATATACTCGTTACCCTCCACTCCTACAACCGGTACCTGATATTAGCCGCCTTGGTTTTCGTTTTGTACCGCGCCTACACCGGCTGGCTGGGCCGGAAGCCCTTTGAAAAGGCCGACAACACGGGCTCTGCAGCACTGCTCGGCCTGGCGCACCTGCAATTAGTCATCGGCCTTATTCAATATGCCTTCACCAGCACCTGGACGCAAACGGCATTTGCCAATTTTGGCGCCGCCATGAAAGACCCCATGCTGCGGTATTTCGCCGTGGAACATATTTTAGCCATGGTGATTGCCGTTACCCTGATTCAACTGGGCCGGACCTTTTCTAAAAAAGCCACCGACGACACGGAAAAACACCGCAAACTCGCCATTTACACCTCCATTGCCCTGGTGATCATTGTGGGAACTTTGGCGCAGAAAGGGTTGTTATTCGGTTCGTTACGTCAGTAATCGTCATTGCGTCATTATTCGTCATTGATCGTCATTATTCGTCATTGCGTCATTTAGCGTCATTCGATAATGACGCAATGACGATCAATGACAATCAATGACGATTTAAACTATACAAATGCAAAAGCCTGGTTTACCGGAAGGTACACGCGATTTTGGTCCGGAGCAGGCGCGCAAACGCGCCTGGATATTCGACACGATACGTTCTGTGTTCGTCAAATTCGGCTTTCAACCACTGGAAACGCCGGCAATGGAAAACCTGAGCACCCTGACGGGGAAATACGGCGACGAAGGAGACCAGTTGTTGTTTAAGATATTGAACAATGGCGATTATCTCAAAGACGTAGATCCGGAAACCCTGACGGCGAAAAACTCGGCAAAACTCCTGCCGGCCATTGCCAAACGCGGCTTGCGTTACGACCTGACGGTGCCTTTTGCCCGTTTCGTGGTGATGAACCGTCACGCACTCACTTTCCCGTTCAAACGTTACCAAATCCAACCCGTCTGGCGTGCCGACCGGCCCCAACGCGGGCGCTACCGCGAGTTTTTCCAATGCGACGCCGACGTGATCGGCTCCGACAGCCTGCTGTACGAAGCTGAACTGACACAGATATACGATGAGGCATTCGCCAAATTGGGCATCCCGGTGGTCATTAAAATGAACAACCGGAAAATCCTGTACGGCATTGCCGAGGCGGCGGGTATTGCCGACCGGTTTATGGACATGACGGTAGCCATCGACAAATTGGATAAAATCGGAACCGACGGCGTTCGGCAGGAACTGGCCGGCCGGGGTATCCCGGAAACCGGTATCAACACCATTTTGAATATTCTGGCAGAGCCCTCCCTTCAAGCGCTGCGCCCGTTATTTGCCAATAGCGAAACCGGCTTAAAAGGTATTGAAGAACTGGAACGGGTGTTCCGTTTTTTAGAAAAAACAACGCTCACTAACGAAGTTCGTTTCGACGTCACCCTGGCGCGCGGCCTCAGCTACTACACGGGCTGCATTTTCGAAGTGTCGGCCATCGGCGTAAAAATGGGCAGCATCGGCGGCGGCGGGCGTTATGCCGATCTTACAGGCGTATTCGGTATGCCGGGCATGTCGGGGGTGGGCATTTCCTTTGGCGCCGACCGGATTTATGATGTATTGGATAGCCTGGAAAAGTTCCCGGCAACAGTCGCCGAAACGGTGCGGGTGCTTTTTGTCGCTTTCGACGATAATACGCACGAGTTTGCTTTTGAATGTGTCAGCCGGGTGCGCGCGGCGGGTATCGCGGCAGAACTGTACCCGGAACCGGGAAAATTGAAAAAACAATTTGAATACGCGGCAAAACGTAATGTGCCATTCGTAGCTATTGTCGGCGAAACAGAGATGCAGACGGGTAATCTTTCTGTTAAAAACCAGGAGAGCGGCGAGCAACAAAATATGCCGGTGGATGCGTTGATCCGGCTGTTGGAAAAGTAGGCCGTTTGTCTATTGCTTTATGGTTTTGCTCGAATGAATGCAACGAATTAGAGCGGTTTTACGTCGATTTGGGTGTTGAAATTTTAAACACCGGCTTATCTTCCCCCCGCTGACCGCCCTTCCATATCAGACCTTTACTTTTTCCTTATGCAACTGACTATCCGAAACCTGAATAAAACGTACGCCAACGGTGTAAAAGCCCTGCAAGATGTTTCGCTCGACATACCCACCGGTATGTACGGCCTCCTAGGCCCCAATGGCGCCGGTAAAAGCACGCTCATGCGCACCCTCGCCACGCTACAGGACGCCGACTCGGGCTCAGCCACGCTCGGCGACATCGACGTATTGAAAGACAAAGATGCCGTGCGCCGCACCCTGGGTTATCTGCCCCAGGAATTTGGCGTGTATCCCCGCATCAGCGCAGTTGAAATGCTCGACCACCTGGCCGTGCTGAAAGGTATTCCTGGCGGCGAACGCAAAGGCGTCGTCAGCGCACTGCTACAACGGGTCAATCTTTGGGAGCACCGGAAAAAAGCCGTGTCGTCGTACTCCGGCGGTATGCGCCAGCGATTCGGAATTGCCCAGGCCCTGCTTGGCGATCCCAAACTCATCATCGTCGACGAACCCACCGCCGGCCTCGACCCCGGCGAACGCAACCGCTTCTACAATCTGCTCTCCGAAATCGGCGAGAACGTGATCGTCATCCTGAGCACCCATATCGTGGAAGACGTGAAAGAACTGTGTTCCAACATGGCCATTATCAACAATGGCCAGGTGCTCTACGCCGGCGCTCCAGAGGCTTCTTTGGCCGCCCTGCAAGGCAAAGTGTGGCAAAAAACCATTGCCAAATCGGAAATAGAAGATTACCAGCAACGCTATGGCGAGCGCCTGATCTCCAGCAAATTAGTGGCCGGAAAGCCGATCATAAACGTATATAGCAACGATGACCCGAACGACGGTTTCGCCGCCGCCCCGGCTGGACTGGAAGAGGTGTTTTTTTCAAAAATAAATGGGGTAGCCTGATGGGGGTTTGGAGGTTTGGGGGTTTAGAGGTTTGGAGGTTTGGGGGTTTGGGGGTTTGGGGGTTTTGGGGTTAGGAAGTTAGTGATTTGGGTGCCAACCAGAAACTCTCAAACCCCTAAACTCCCAAACCCCTAAACCTCCAAACCCCCTAAACCTCCAAACCCCTAAACCTCCAAACCCCCAAACCCCCAAACCTTTTCTATTGCTTGATCCCTTTAAACATAAACTGCGAACCATTGGTCGCTGTGCCTTTATAGGTTTCAAACACCAGGCTATCCTGTTTAAAATAACCGCAAAAGACATTGTAGTTCGAGACGGGATTTATGACACAATCACCGGTATTAAACGCCCCGAACCGGCCCTCGGAATTCACCTTAATGTCGGCATCCAAAAGGGTGATGTTCGCGTCGCCGGATTTGGCAACCGTGACTACGATCATGGTATCGACCGGCAGACCATCGGTGCCGGAAAATATCACGCCGGTTTGGTGCAATTTATACTGGCCCACATAACTGTCCCGGTTATCGGTGGTTGGATTGGGGTCTTTGTCGCAGGCAACCCAAAGTGCCAGGGAAAAAAGCGGAAGTAACAAAAGGAATTTGCGCATAAATGAATGAGTTTGTGTCCAAATGAATAAAAATTTCCAAGCCGGGTACTAACCGGATATTTAATGCAAATATGCCAATTTAAACTAACCCCAAACCAGAAACCCCTACCCCTCCAAACCCCCAAACCTCTAAACCCCCAAACCTCCAAACCCGCAACCTTTTAAGCATACAAGCACATGTTCAGCACCTTCTTCTCCTTTGAAATAAAGAGCTGGCTTCGATCGCCGATGCCATGGATATTCCTGTTTATCATTGCATTGCTGTGCTTTTTCGGCACTATTTTCGACGAGGTCTCTATAGGCGGCAGCTATGGGAACGTGTGGAAAAATGCGCCTTTTGTGGCGCAAAACTGGTATGCAGTATTTTCACTGATTTGTATTTTGCTCACCACGGCGTTTCTCAACTCCGCAGGTATCCGTGATTTTGAACGGCAAACAAGCCAGATTGTTTTTTCAAAGCCGGTCAGTAAGTCGGCTTACTATTTCGGACATTTCTGGGGCGCACTGCTGATTGCCCTCATTCCGATGCTCGGAGTATCGTTGGGCATGTGGTTCGGCGTGGGCCTGAACAGTATATTCGAGTGGTTGGATGGAAACCGCTTCGGCCCCTTTGATCTGAAAGGCCACTTGATGGGCATGCTGGTGTTTGCCATCCCCAATACAGTGTTCGTCGGCAGCATATTGTATGCCGTAGCGATCAATACACGATCTACTTTGTACTCTTTTGTCGCCGCCACAGCGCTGCTGGTAGGGTATATCATAGCCGGAAACATGATCGGTGACATGGAAAACGAGCAACTCGCCGCGCTGCTTGATCCTTTTGGTTTTCAGGCATTCGGTGTCATTACCAAATACTGGACCGTTGATGAAAAGAACAATCAGGCTGCTACACTTGCCGGTTTGCTGTTGGTGAACCGCCTGATTTGGGTGGCTGTAGGTTTGGTGATTCTTGGCATAGGGTACCGTTTCTTTCACTTTGGTGAAAAAAGTAGTTCAAAAAGAAAAAAAGTAGCAATAGAAACGGAGGCCGCAGTCAGTATAAAAGCCCTGGGAGCCTTGCCCCGGGTGCAGCCCGGCAAAGGCGCCGGTACCACCTTAAGCCAGTTGTGGAGCCAATTCAAAACCGAATGGCTGGGCATTTTGCGCAGCACGGCTTTTATTCTGCTGACTTTATTGGGATTGCTCAATTGTGTGCCCAATTTGTTTGACGCCAACGAAAGCTACGGCACCCATGAGTTGCCGGTGACGTACACCATGATAGAATCCATTCGCGGGTCATTTTACCTGTTTATGATCATCATTATGGTGTATTTCAGCGGGGCGTTGATTTGGAAAGAGCGCACGGCCCGCATTAACGAAATCACCGACGCCCTGCCAACCAAAAACTGGACGATGTGGCTGGGTAAGTTCGGCGCCGTGCTCGGCACGCTGTTCCTCTTGCAATTGGCGGCCATGGTCTCCGCTATTATCGCTCAAAAAACCATGGGATTTCAACGTCATGAAATGTGGGTGTACCTGCGCGAATTGCTTGTGATGGACATGCTTCGTTTCACGATGCTTCTGACGCTGAATTTCCTAGTGCAGGCTTTATCACCGAATATGTTCCTCGGCTTTTTTATTTCCATCATTCTGATCATCGTAAACGGCTTTGCCTGGGGCGCGCTCGATGTGGAAAGCAATATGGTACAGTTTGCCAGCTGGCCTTCGTATATTTTGTCTGATTTTTATGGGTATCAACCCTTTATCAAAGGATTGTTCTGGTTTAACGCTTATTGGCTTTTATTCTGCGTTTTGCTGGCCCTGGCAGCCATCCTGCTCTGGCCACGCGGCAAGGAATCCGGCTGGGCGAAACGGCTGAAAATAGCCCGGCTCGAATGGGCCGGCTACCGGGTTTTCGGTTGGGTGGCTATTGCGGTGTGGCTGGCTACCGCCGGATGGACTTTTTATAATACTAAAGTGCTAAATCACTACGTCACGAATAAAGTGGAAGAACGTTACCGGGCTGACTACGAGAAAAAGTACAAACAATACGAAGACCGGGTGCAACCCCGGGTGTATGATGTAAAATATAACATAGACCTGTATCCGGAAACGCGTACCCTGCATGTGGAAGGCAAATTTTGGGCGCGCAATAAATACGACCGGCCTATCGATACGCTGTTTGTCAATACACCGGAAAACGGGACATTCGACCTGCACACCCCCAGGCTGAAGGCCTTGTTAAATGATTCCGCGTTACACTGGCGCTTGTACCGGTTTAACCCTGCCCTGGCTCCCGGCGACTCGGTTTTGCTGGAATTCAATACCCGTTTTGAACCGAAAGGGTTTGAAAATGAACTCGGTTGGGGTAGAATCGTACAAAACGGCACTTTTTTCGATAATACCAGCGTGATCCCCATTTTCGGGTACCAGTCAGGGAATGAACTGAGTGATAAAAACACCCGGAAAAAATACGAGCTCCCGGAAAAAAGCCGCCTTCCAGCGCTGAACCGCCAGGATACCCTGCACCGCATGGACGCTTATATCGGCCTCAACAGCGACTGGGTAAACGTGGAAACCGTCATTCGTACGGCCCCCGACCAGATCGCCATCGGCCCCGGCTCACTCCTGCGCGAATGGGAGGAAAACGGCCGCCGCTGTTTCCACTACAAACTCGACCACGCGTCTTTCAATTTTTATTCCTTCCTCAGCGCCCGCTACGAAGTGGCCCGCCGTGACTGGAACGGCGTAAAACTGGAGGTATATTATCAAAAAGGCCACGATTTCAACGTGGAACGTATGTTGAAAGCCATGGAAAAATCGCTGGAATATTTTACCACGAATTTCGGCCCGTACTACCACAAACAGTGCCGGATTATCGAGTTTCCGAGGTTTTCCAGTTTTGCCCAATCATTTCCCGGCACGATGCCCTATTCGGAAAGTGTGGGCTTTATTCAGGATTTTAAAGATCCCGAAGACGATCTCGACCTGATGTTCTACGTGGCGGCCCACGAAATCGGTCACCAGTATTGGGGCCACCAGGAATGCGGCGCCCAAATGCAGGGCGGCGAAATGCTGGTGGAAACCTTCGCGCAGTGGAGCGCCCTCATGGTGATGGAACACGAATACGGCCGCGACCAGATGCGCAAATTCCTGAAATACGAAATGGACAAATACCTGCGTGGTCGCGGGCGGGAATCGCTGAAAGAACTGCCGCTGGCCAAGAGCGAAAATCAGGGCTATATCCACTACAACAAAGGCAGTGTGGCCATGTACTACCTTAAGGAAATGATCGGCGAGGACTCGGTGAATGCCGCTATGCGCTCATTTCTGGAAAAATTCCGCTATGCCGAGCCACCCTATCCGGTGAGCCTCGACGCTATCGACGAATTTTATGCCCACACGCCCGATTCGCTCCGATACGTGGTCAAAGACCTGTTCGAAGACATAACCTTATTTGAAAACCGCTGCAAGGAAGCCTCCGTGAAAGACCTCGGCAACGGCCGGTGGGAAGTGACAATCCAGGTGGAATGTCGCAAACTAAAAGCCGACGATCTGGGTAAAGAAACCGAGGCGCCCGTGAACGATTACATCGAAATCGGCGCCTTTGCCAAACCGCCTTCCGGCAAAAAATACGGGAAATCATTGCACCGGGAGCGGGTGAAAATCAGCCGGAAAGACAACACGTTTACATTCATTGTGGCGGAAAAACCGCACAATGCAGGCGTGGACCCGTTTTCGTTGCTGGTGGACCGGAATCCAGAGGATAATTTGAAGGAGCTTTAATTCCCCTCATCTTCCTCACTATCGCAATGGTAATGCTGGCGCGGCCCTCTGCCTGGCCGTTCGCCGCCTTCGCCCGGCTTTTTGGCCGCCTGCATTTTGGCTACGATGCGTGCGCGTTCTTTGCGCACCCACTCCTGCATTTTGCCGTCTTCCTCGCGGTCGAAGTATTTGACGCCGTCTACCCAGGTTTTTTCGGCTTTGGCATAGATGGATAATGGATTGTCGCTCCAGAGCACGAGGTCGGCGTCTTTGCCGGCTTTCACGCTGCCTGTGCGGTCGTCCACGTGCAAGAGTTTTGCCGGATTAAGGGTTACCATTTTCCAGGCGTCTTCTTCTTTAACACCACCGTAAAGTACAGTTTTGGCGGCCTCCTGATTCAGACGGCGCGCCATTTCGGCGTCGTCGGAGTTGATGGCCACCGTGACACCCTGTTTTTGCATAATGGCGGCGTTGTAAGGGATGGCCTGGTACACTTCATATTTATAGGCCCACCAGTCGCTGAACGCGCTACCACCTGCGCCGTGTTTGGCCATCTTATCCGCCACCTTGTAGCCTTCGAGGATATGGGTAAAGGTGTTTACCTTGAAACCGAATTTCTCCGCCAGGCGCATCAGCATGGTGATTTCGCTCTGCACATAGGAGTGGCAGGTGATAAAACGTCTGCTTTCCAGAATTTCCAGCAAGGCTTCCAAATCCAGGTCTTTCCGGTAGGGTTTGCCCGACTTTTTCAAACGGCCGTATTCCTGGGCGCGTGTGAAGTAGTCGGCATACACCTGTTCTACGCCCATACGCGTTTGCGGGTAGCTGGCGCGGCTGTTGTCGCCGCCGTTGCTGGATTTTACATTTTCACCCAGGGCAAATTTGATGAAGCCGGGCCAGTTCTGAAATTTCAGGTCTTCCGGCGCCGCGCCCCATCGGAGTTTAATGAGTTGTGTTTGCCCGCCGATGGGATTGGCCGAGCCATGCAGAATATGGCTGCTGGTCACGCCGCCGGCTAATTGCCGGTAAATATCGTTGTCTTCAGAGTCGAGCACGTCGGCGATGCGCACCTCGGCGGTGGACTCCTGTCCGCCTTCGTTGATCCCCCGGCTGGCGGCGATATGCGAGTGTTCGTCGATGATACCCGCGGTGAGGTGTTTGCCGGCGCCGTCGATCACGATGGTATTGTCGGGCACGGGCAGGTTGCGGCCGATGCGCTGGATTTTGCCGGCGGACACCATGACGTCCACATTCTGAAGAATACCTTCGCGCTCACCGGTCCACACCGTGGTGTTTTTCACGAGCCAGGCGCCGGGTTTGGGTTGTTCTTTCCGGCCAAAAGACACGAAGGGGTAGATCATATCGCCCATTTCGGGATCTTTGGGGTCTTTTTCCGGCCGTTTGGGTGTGTCAGCGGGCGCGTCGCCGGTGCGTTCGGCTTTCCAGTTGGTCCAGCTGCCGTCCAGTAGTGTACCACGTCCGGCCCAGTTGCGGATTTTGGCTTCACCGGAGAGCGAAACGTAAGCTTTCACGGTGGAATCCGGCTGAAAACTGAGTGCCACCAGGCCGTTGTCGTACGACAGGTTGGCTTTTATTTTGGCACTGTCGGCGCGCAGCAGACCGGCTTCCGGCGCTTCAGGTTTGCCTTTTACAGTGAGGGTGTACCGGTCGGCGCCAATGCTGAGTTCGTACACGCCGAGCAGGTTTTTGCCGTCAAATTTGTCTTGCTCCACCCCGAATTTTTTACCCCGGACCCAGTTCTCCCTGATTTTCGTTTCCGCCTTGAAAATATTGCCGGTGGCGATCAGGAAATTAGCCGTTTTACCTGGCTCCAGGCTTCCCAATTGATCATAGGCGTTCACCAGGCGAGCGGGTTGTTCGGTAAGTGATTTGAGGGCGTTTTCTTCGGAAAGGCCGTACTCGACGGCTTTACGCAGGTTTTCCCAAAAACTTTTTTTGTCTTTCAATCCTTCGGTAGTCAGGGCGAAGGGAATGCCGGCAGCGGCCAGGCGGGCCAGGTTGGAAGGCGCCATTTCCCAATGTTTGAGGTCTTTTAGCGCCACGTTCAGGGCATCGTAGGGGTCGCCGACGTCGGAGGCTTCGGGGAAGTTGAGCGGCACGATCAGCGCTTGCCCGGAGGCTTTTATTTCGTTGAGCCGCTGGTATTCGTCGCCGTTGGTTTTGACGATATATTTTTTGCCAAACTCTTGTCCGATGGCAGCGATACGCAGCACGTCGAGTTTGTCGCCGGCTTCGAAAATTTGCGGCAGGCCCTGCACGGCGTTCCAGGCGTCGAGCGAGAGGTTTTTTTCTTCTTTAAAACCGGCGGCTTTATACCAGTCGGCATCGAGGTAGGTTTGGCGGATCAGGGCAATGCAGCCCATGAGCGAAGAGGGGTAGTCCTGGGTACTGGTTCCCTTTCGGAACGAAAGATAGTTGACGGCCCGCGGTATCAGGATCATGTCGTGTTCCCGCTCGTCGGAAAGCACTATCATGGCGCCGGTGCCGCGCGCGATACCGTCGGGACGGTGGGTGAGCAGGGCGCCGAAGCCGGCTTTGCGCCATTCTTCGGCGGCTTTCTGGTCGGTTGCGAAGGTTTCGCCCGCGTTGAACTCGGGTTTGAGGGCTTCGTTCCAGGCGTAAGCGCCTTTTTTATTGGAATACTCCTGCGGACGTTGTGCGGGAGCGGCCCCTTCGGCTTTGGGCGCCGGCAGGCCGTAGCCCGCGGCATAAATATCGAGGAAGGACGGGTAGATGGTTTTGCCGGAGCAGTCCGTTACCACAGCGTCTTTCGGCACCACGGCATTTTGGCCGCAGGCCTCAATTTTGCCTTTACGAATAACGAGCGTGGCGCCCTCTATTCGTGTTTTGTAATCTACCCAGATGATGGCGTTCGTGAATGCATAGGCGCCGTCGCGGGTGTCGGAGGGTGCGGTGGGGGGATAGGTTTTTTGCGCCGACAGGGCGAGGGACAGCAAGCAAAGGGCGAGGGATAAAATCCGGGCAAAAAAGTTCATGGCTGGAAAGTTTGATGGGCAAATGTAGAATTTCCTTTTTTCTTATCTTCTTACAATTGTCCCACTCGCTTTTTTACTGCCCGGGTTCGGTGTCGCCCGGCGCCTGTTTGACTTTGGGTGTTCGCCCGGCTTCACGCAGCGCCTTGGCAACGATCCATTCCAAATGCCCGTTCACGCTGCGGAACTCATCGGCAGCCCACTTTTCAAGTGCTTCGTAGGTATTTTCATCTATGCGGAGAACGAAATTTTTTTTACCGGCCATATCGAAAAAGGTATAACCACAAAGTACACATAGAGAAACTAATGTGAACTTTGTGTACGATGTGGTAATTGAAGTGTACTACGTAGTACGCATAGAAAAACTGATGTGAACTATGCGCACTTTGTGGTAGAAAAATATAATTCAAACTCACTGGTGCAACGTCCCGGTATTCAGCACTGGCTGGGCATTGCGGTCGCCGCAAAGCACCACCAGAAGATTGCTCACCATGGCAGCCTTTTTTTCCTCGTCAAGGTCTACGATTCGTTTTTTCGACAATTGCTCCAGGGCCATTTCAACCATACCTACAGCGCCTTCCACGATCTTGCTGCGGGCAGCCACAATAGCCGTAGCCTGCTGGCGCTGGAGCATGGCGCCGGCGATCTCCGTGGCGTAGGCCAGGTTGTTGATCCGCGCTTCAATCACGTCTATGCCGGCAAGAGAGAGGCGTTCGCTGATCTCCGAAGCCAGTTGGTGGTTCACTTCGTCCAGGCCCGAGCGCAGCGTCACGACGGCGTCTTCATCTTCCAGGTTGTCGTAACTGTACATACCAGCAAGTTTACGGACGGCAGCTTCGCTCTGTATTTTGATGAATTCGGGATAATGTTCCACGGCAAAAGTAGCCTTGAAGGTGTCTTTCACCCGGTATACCACGACCGCACCGATCATGATTGGGTTGCCCTGTTTATCATTCACTTTGATCATCGGCACATCGAGTGTGACGGCGCGCAGGGAAATCGTTTTTTTCGAATAAAACGGATTCGCGAAGAAAAAGCCGCTGTCCTTGGCGGAGCCGATGTAGTCGCCAAACAAGGTAAGTACCCGTGTACTATTGGGTTCGATGGCTAGAAAGCCGGGTGCAATCAGTGTGAATGCAACAAGTAGGGCAAGCCCACCGGGCAAAAATTGCCGGAAAAACAACAAAGCAATTCCACTCAATGTCAGCACGATAAGCAGGGTGAGCATGGTCCACCCGGAAGTAGGTTTGACGATCTTTTCCATTGTTTTTATTTTGATTTCTAATTGATATTAATTTAATATCACAAAGATAGCGCTGTGTCGTTCAATTTGTCAAGGGGAGCTTTAGAAAATACGGGGAAACCGGCGGGTTGAACGACGAGTGACGGGTAGACGACGACTAAGGGAATGGGAAAGTCAAAATGTAAAAGTGTGGGTGGCCCCTTTTTACATTTTGACTTTTGCCTTTTACCTTTTGACTTCAAATAAAAAAGCCCCCCTCCACCTGTGGAGAGAGGCCATCCCAAAAACCGATTTTAAAGTATGAAATAAGTTTGAAGTTCAAAGTTTGAAGTTCAAAGTTGCTCGCGCAAACTTCAAACTTCAAACTTCAAACCTCAAACTATCTACTTCGTCTGAATCATCTTCTTCGTCGCGCTGTCCGTAGCTGTTTCCAGTTTGTAGTACAGTACGCCCGTGGTGTTCAGCACCGAACGGTCGATCGTAACGGCATTGTAGCCGCCCGTGAAGTCGCCCGTTTGGGTGAAGATCATCCGGCCCGATTCGTCGAAGATCGTCAGCGTAGCTTCCGATGCCTGCGGCAGGTAGAAACCAATCTGT
>CAUJEY010000136.1 GCA_963169325.1 Bacteroidota bacterium | reverse complement strand
CTGATCACTTAATCTTGTTTATTTTTCCTTCCTCGCCATAGGTTTCTTTTGAAACCTTATTGTAGGCGGCGGCGGCTTCTTCCGCCGTATCAAACATGCCGATATGGATGGATTTTCCTTTAATAGAAATCACGGCCCGGTAGCGATTGTGCTCCCGGTATACCCCGGTATACCCTGTTTTACTACTGGTTTTGCGCTGCCGGCTGGCAACGGATCTCGACCGGTATAAAATATTTTCCAGCCGGCAATCCAATTTATCTCCGTTTTTTGCGCCGACTAAACGTCGGCTCCCACTTTTCTGGGTGGTCAAAAATTTCTCGGCAATCAGTTTGTGGAGATAAATGGTTTCTGTTTTAAATCCGCCGTCAGCTTTCTTCCAGGTCTTCTGGAAAACGGCGCAACCACTGGAGTGTTTTCGGAGATTTTTGAGCAGATTGATTTTAGAAAAATAGGGGTCGGCTAAGAGCCATTCGTAGACGTGGTCATCCAACAGAACAGCATCATCTGCATTTTTAAGTTTTACTTTGTAAATCACGGTTTAAGTTTTTTTGTTCCGGGCAACGGATTAAATATTACTGGGTCAGATTAATTCTGGAATTTCACCAAAAAAAGTTTCGATTTTGGGCATTCAATCTAATTGATATGAACAAAATTATATTCGCAGCAGCGAAAATAATGTATTTTTTAAAAAATTCCTAATTGCAATTGTCTGTATAAACCAAAATTGTATAAACAAGTTGTAAAAAATATCCTTCTTTTTGTCTGTGCAACCGTCTCTTTTCAAAATATTTGATATTTATAAAACACTGTGGCCGAAGGATGTCTTACAAATATCGGTACAGGAGATCATTCAGGTGCTCGAGGTTCAGTTCGGACAGCAAGTCGCCGTAGCGCTGAATCCCGAGGCAGGCATCCCGGGCCCTGTGGCCCATATTAGCCATACCGCCTGGATAAAAACAGCAAACACGGTGGGCATCAATGTTCGGACTATCGGGCATTTCTGGAACATCGTCCCATACGCACTCACATTGCCCAACGCGCAAAATGCCATTCATATTTTACCGGTATGGGAACCGGGCGTGGTATCGAGCCTGTACGGTCCATGTAGTTGGAACCTCAATCCGGAGTTTTTCAGTCCCGAACTGGCGGTGGCCTTCCCACACCTCGACACTGTTGAAAAACAACTGAAAGTTGTGGTCAATATCCTGCATTTGCTGGGAAAGGCAGTCGGTATGGACGTAGTGCCCCATACGGATCGTTTTTCGGAGCAAGCCCTGGCCAATCCGCAGTTTTTTGAATGGCTGCAACGGCGCGACCTGGAAATCGTACGCCATTCCGGCGATTTACACACCGATGTGCAAATGACCATTCTGGCTTGGCTGCTGGAGCAGGGCAGTGCCGTTGCCGGCTTGGATATTCCGCGCGATCCGGCCATTTTTTTTGATCAAATGCCGGAGGAGGACCGCCTCCAGCGCCTTTTTGGTGTAGTGCGTGACTATACCGGGCGCCTCCAGCGCCGCAAAAAACTGATGCAGCAATTGTACGACGAAGGCTTCGAAACCGTACCCGCAACCATGGGGCCGCCGTATCGCGGCATCGAGGTTAATCCGGATCAGGAAGCCATATTGCAGGACGAGGATGGCCGTATTTGGAGGGATTATCGCATGAAAGAGGCCAAACCGATGTCACGTGTTTTCGGCCCCCTGGCACGTTACCGCTTGTACGAAGCCATAAATAACAACAGCGATTGGCAATTGGATTTTGAAAATCCGAATCGCGATGCCTGGACGTATGTATGTGAGCATTACCGGCAAATAAAGACTGCTTATAATTTCGATTTTATGCGGGGCGACATGTCGCACGTTCAGATGCGCCCGGACGGCGTTCCTGAAAATCCGGACGAATATTACGACCTGCAACGGGCAGTAAAACAATATATCCGCCGGGATAATCCCTCCTTTGGCTTTTTTGCCGAAAGTTTTCTGGCGCCTCCCGGTGAAATGGCCTACGGCGACGAATGTGATCACCTCGAAGCGTCTCTGGCTGATTCCACCCTGGGCGATCTCCAATCGGAGCCGGTGGGCACAGTGACATTTATGCAGGAATTCTGGCAATACCGGACCTGGCTGGAAACCCGGCAGTTTGCCCCTAATTTCACCCTTTTTACCGCGGATAAAGACGACCCGCGCTTCGACCGGTTTTACCTCAACGGTAATGAACTTCGCTATTTTATAGCCCTCTTCCTTACCGATATGCCGTCGTATATGGGGCTTGGATTCGAGTGCCGGGATATACACCCCAAGCCGGTTGCCAATGAGTTCTACACCAAGTTATTTGTTTTTCAGATGTCTGACGGCCCCAAAGGCACAACCGGGCCGTACCGTTGGGGAACCAATACGTCATTGTATAATAATATCGTGCGCCAAAAGGTACTGGCAGACCGGATTTTCAACGTCATTCGGGATGCAAAAGTCCGGTGGCTTATTCCGCCGGACCCGACCGGCCACCAAAAAATTCTCGCCTGGACCCAGGCCCAAATGCCTGCTTATATTTTTATTGCCAATATGGACACGGCAAAGCCCCTAAAAAAGATGAGTTTGCCTAAGCCTGCCGGTAATTGGCAGTTGTGTTTTTCCACGGAAAAAGCGACAATTGAGCCGAAACAGTTTACCGAAACGGTCATTCACCTGGAAAATATCCTGCCCGGAGAGGGATTTGTACTGGAAATGTTACCCGGCGTTTAACTTTATTGCCTGCATCATGTTTTAAGATTGTATTAAAATTCGCATTATCTGTCTACTTTTGCGGTCAAATCAGGGGTGGCACAGGATTTGTAACAATAAGAAAAACGTATTTCCGTTTTTTTCGAAAAAATTCATACAACCCTTGTTCCGCATCTGCTAAATCTTCGTTCAATGAAAAACTGGCAAAAATTTATCGCTTTCGCTTTTATCGCTGCACTCTTCCTGTTAGAATCCTGCCATCGTGGCTATGGCTGCCCCGGCAGTGACTTGTAGAAGTCCCGATCATACTGCATGTAAAATAATCATTCAATCACATACCGATTTCAAAGGCGCTGGTTTTATACCTTGCGCCTTTTTTTATTTTTGCCGCCTGTGCGACGATTTCGAATTATTTACCGAATGGTTTATTTTGCCATTTACACAGCCCGTATCGTAGCGGAAGTGTACTGGCGTCGCGTGATCCTGAAATCGGACATGCAAAGTGTGATGGCAGTGCGCCGCCGCTGGGCTCAGCGCGTGCTGTATGGGGTAGGGGTACGCGTGGAAACTTCCGGCACCCCGCCCGATTTTCCCTGTCTCGTATTATCCAATCACCGCTCCTACCTTGATCCGATTTTACTGCTGCGTGATATGTACGCTTACCCGGTAGCTAAAGCAGAGTTGGCTAATTGGCCGCTGATCGGAAAGGGCGCCCGCTGGGCTGGCATCTTGTACGTGCAACGTGACCGGGGCGCGAGCCGTGTGTCTACGCTGAAGGCCATCGCAGATGTGATTCAGGAGCAGGGTTTTTCCGTTATACTTTTTCCCGAAGGGACTACCTCCGGTTTGCCGGGCCTGTTGCCTTTTAAAAAAGGTGCACTGCGTACGGCAACCAAATGGGACCTGCCGGTGGTGCCGGTGGCAATCTGTTTTGAAGATCCACGCGATTATTGGGTGGGCAACATCTCTTTCATCGCGCATGCCGCGCAACGTTTTAAAGACCGGGAAATCCGGGTAAGAGTTTGTTACGGCCAGGCAAAAACATACCAGGACAGCGACCTGCTTGAAACCGAGGTGCGGCAATGGATCGAAAAGCAGCTGTCCGACAATGCACACCCGCAAACCTTAAATTTGCGCCCTGAACTGTCATGATAAAAAAACTACGGGGTATATCCCGGTTACTTTTTTTTGCTTTAGCCGCGTCCTGGCTCATCGGCCGTATTTTGTGGTCAAGCCTTTTGAAAGGTGAAAATCTGGAACGGTCCATCCGTATTCGCCAGCGTTGGGCCCGCAGGTTTCTGCCAGCCATCGGCGTGCGTATCCGTACGCAAGGAACACCGCCCGATTTTCCGTGTATTTATATGTGTAATCATCGCTCTTATCTCGATCCCGCCGTGTTGGCTTGCGATGCCTATGGAATGCCGGTGTCAAAAGCGGAGGTTGCGAATTGGCCTATCATCGGATACGGCGGCAGGGTGAGCGGAACCCTGTTTCTGAAACGGGAGAGCCCCACAAGCCGGAAACTCGTGCTAAATGAAATTGTGGCAAAAGTTAAACAGGGCTATCCTGTTATCTTGTTTCCGGAAGGTACTACCCATGATAAACCGCACACTGTGGCATTGAAACGGGGCGGATTTCAACTCGCAGCCTTGCATGGTATTCCAGTGGTACCCGTAGCACTCGAATACGGCTCTACCAAAGACTACTGGATTGGAAATGATACTTTCCTGCCGCATTTTATCGAACGTTTCGGTGAAAAAAACATGCACGTTTCCGTACGGTACGGCCCGCCGTTGCGCAGCGATGACGCGGATTTTTTGATCATGCAAACTCAACAATGGATCGACGAACAAATTCCCGAGATGCGCAGGGAATTTTTTTGAATCGTATTTGGTTTGGCAAATGCTACAATTTTGAATTACCTTTGCGGCGCGTTTTATTAAAGGCCCTTTAGTTCAACGGATAGAATGGAGGTTTCCGGAACCTCAGATATGGGTTCGATTCCCGTAGGGGCTACAAAGTGGCGATTTAAGCCGTTGATTATTAGTTAGTTGCGTCATCATAATGCCTCTATGGGGGTCGTTTATGGGGGTCGTTTTATGAAAAAGCCCTGTCCCGGTTTTGTCCGCGGCAGGGCTTTTTTAATTGTAATTGCAACATGCTCTCGATAATCTTCGCGTAGCAATTTGCTGGCTTTTTCACCTCTTTTTCGATTTTGCTGTAAATACTCACCGCACCACCGTAACATCTCCCGAAATCACTTCCGACGACCCGTCGAAATACTCCACCTCCGCCACGTACACATAAACACCCGGCGCCACGTCTTTGCCACGCCATTGCCCAGCCCAGCCCTGAGCGGGCTGATTCGGCTCCAAGTCTGTTTTTTCAAAAACACATTCCCCCCAGCGGTCGTAAACCCGGAACGACCGGATACGTTTCAGCTCCGGGCCGGCAAATACCGTCAGGCTTTCGTTTCCTGTTTCTGAACCCGGCCGAATGGTGTTCGGAATGTAAATGCGAACTTCTTTCAGCACTTGAATCAGCATTTCATCTTCCACAATACACCCCACGCTATCCCGAACCCATATTTTATATACGGTCGATTGCGCGGGCTTTACTTCAGTTGTTAAAGATGAGGAATCCTTCAGCCCGGCAAGCGGCGACCAGGCAAAAGAATCAATGGCTGTTGCGATTACAACCGCTTCTATAAGAATGCTGTCGCCAAAATAAATACTCGTATCCGGTCCGAGACTGACACTGAATCCCGGAGGGTCGTTTATCAAAACTGAAAAGATTGATTCACAGCCGTTTAGATCACTAATTGTTAATTGGTAGGTGCCTGCCGTGAGGTTGGGCAATACAACTGGAAATATATCGGTGGCTTGCCCGGGCTGGTTGTTTAAGGAAATGGCGTAAGGTCCAACGCCGCCCTGTACTTGCTGTATAACAATGGAACCGTTCCGTTCGCCAAAACAAACCGGCGACTGCGTCGTATAATCGACAGCTAAGCCGGGTGGCTCGGTGAGCAGGAAACTATCCTGGTATTGGCACCCAATATTATCCGTAAGCGTCACGGTATAAGCGCCGGCTACCAGGTTTTTTATCATCAAGGCATTGTCGCCCGTACTCCAAGAGGTATTCACCGGAGCGATACCGCCGCTGGGCGCGAGGGTGATGGAACCGTCATTTTCACCGGGACAACTGACATTCACTCCGCCGCCGTAATCCGAAACCGTAGCGGTGGCCGTCAGTTGCGGGGCAACAGTGACTGTCGCTCCGGAAATGAGCGAGGCCGGGCAAATATTGCCATTAGCCAGCAAAGTGCCGATGGAATAAGTGGTCGTGCCGGCAGGCATCACCATGAAGGTGGCGCCGTTTTGTACACCGTTCAGTTGAATCGGATTAGGCCCGCCAATTATGGTGACGTTGAAGGTGTCAGCGCCGGCCAATTGCAGGGATAGGGTAGGGGCTGAGCCGGGACAAATTGTAGTGTCCGACAGTATCTCTGCAGAAGGGCCGGGCTGAATATCAACAACATACGAACCGCTCACCGTGCCGGGACAAAATAAATCGTTCACAGAAATCAGGGTAAAGGTCTGTGCTTGCTGCACATTATTGGTCGTGATCGTAAAGGCATTCTGCGGCGCCGCTATGGCCGTTTGCGGATTGTTGTTAATGGCGTAAACAAACTTAAATGGCGAGGAGCCGGTAAATTCAATCCGGAACTTGACATTTCCATTGACACAGATCGTCGTATCGCCGGCAAGTGTTGCCGTCGGTTGTTGGTGAAAAACGACCGGAATGCCCGGTGAAAGCGATAAACAGGGGTCATTCAGGTCGATACCGCCGCCCGGAAGGATATTGCCGGCCATCGCGGCAATGAAATAGGTTTGCCCGGCCACCATGCCTGCCTGAAACGCAAACTGGGGGGTGATACCGGTGGCCAATATGCCAAGGGGAAGCATGGCCGGATCCTGGTATAAAATATATCGCAGGGTATCGTCACTTTCCAATACTGCGTCATTGTTCGGTTGTAAAACGGCGTCGTCCGGCAAACAAATGCTCAGCTGGCCGGCCGGCGATACAGTGCCGGCATCGGTATTACAAATGCAGTTAGCCGTGCCGGTGAGTGTGTCCGTGCAGCCTTCGGGGGTAGATACCGTAATATTGTAAATTTGCCCGCTTGGGATGGGCTGCGAGATAAAAAACGAATCGGTCAAAGTTCCCGCGATACCGTTCACATTGAACAGATTATCAGGTCCCCCGTTGCTGATCAAAAACTCCAGGATAAAGGTCTCCGTTGCCAAATCGCAGGTGGTGATGACATCGGTAATCTGTGGTTTGGAAGATACCGTTACCTCGGCAGCGCCCGACAGCGAGCCCGGACAACCATTTGCCGACAGGCTTGTCAGGGTGTACAAAGTTGTCGTGCCTGGCGATACCGGTAACAAGTATTGCACGTCGGTCGTGCTAATAGCCGGTTGATCTGCCCCGGCAGCGGCATAGACAAAACTGAATGGTCCGTTGCCAGAGAGCAGCACAACTAAATTAGCCGTGTCACCCTGGCAAATTTGCGTGTCCGCACCTAAAACCGCGAGCGCTTCTTGTTGCCAAATCACGGAAGGCCCCAGGTTATAGTTGAAACATTTATCATTTGGGTCAACACCGGCAGCGCTCTGATTTCCCGCCATACTGACTATATAATACGTCTGGCCCGCAACCATCGTAGCCGGGTTAAAGGTGAAGACCGGAATATCGTTGAACGCGAGAACATTCCAGGTAGACGGAGTTGCTGCGGTCACCAGGGCGTACAGCAGCGTATCGTTGTTATCTAAAAAAACGCCGGTTGCAGGCATAGCAAACGCTGTATCGCCATAGCACAACGCCAAAGGCGTTTGATCCATAAGTCCGGCGCTGGTCACACAGGCGCAACTGGCTCCCCCGCTGATGGAATCCAGACCGCATTGCCAGAAGTCGGAAACGATCGCCGAATATCCGGTTTGTGGCGGTATGGCATCGCTGGTAAAATGGCCGGTGAGCGGATCAAAACTACCGGTCACCCCGCCGGAAACCATCAGGGTGCTAAAATCAGCATTGATGACGTCGAACTCTATGGTGTAAGACAAGTTATCCGGCGCGCAGGAGACGTTTATATTGGTGATTACCGGTGCCGGATGCACATTGACCACGGCCTGGCCGGAAACAGTTCCCGGACACAGCAGGTTCGAGACAGACACGGCCTGAAAAGTGGCCGATTGCAACAATGTCGCGTTTATGGTATAGGTATTCAGGCCGGCCATTACGGTATTAGGCAGGCTATTGTTCGTGTAGGTGAAGTTAAACGGCGCCTGGCCGGTAAACGTCACCGGAATCTGCACCTGTTCGCCGGGGCATATATCGAAACTGGCATCGATGGTAGCGGTGGGCGACTCATGCCACAAAACCGGCGTGCCCGGCGATACGGACAGACATGGATCATTCAGGTCAATGTTGCCGGCGCCGTTGTCATGGCCCGCCACTGCCGATACGTAGTATTGCGTTTCCACCGACATGGTAGCCGGATCGAAAGTAAAAACGGGTTGGTTTTGAGTACTTAAAACAGCGCCGAGCGCTGTATTGGGAAGCGTATGCAGGATAAACACGAGGATATCGCCAGGCGCCAGTATTGCATTTCCCTGATGTGTAACGTTCAGCGGCAGGCCGGTGCAACCGGTTAAGGATGTCAAATCCATGGCACCTGCATCCGACGGACAGATACAGTCCGAAATACCCTCAACGATGGTTTGCCCGCAGAAATTAGCATCCGTAACAGTAATCGCGTAAGGAACTGTCAAATTAATCGGCAGGCTGGTAAAATGGTTGCCGTTAAAAAAGCCGGCACTGCCCGATGTGAAAAAAGGCGCCTTCCCGGTCACATCAAATTCCACCGTATAAGTCTGATTATCAAAATCGCATACCAGGTTCAACCCGCTGATCTGCGGGGCGGGAACGATATCGAGCGCGAGCGAATCGATCGTATTATTGGCGCAAAACAGATCGTTTACCGGTCCGAGCGTAAGTAAGGTCGGCCCGCTGACCGGAATACTCAATTGATAACTGGTGGTGGCAATATTGTTCACCGGCGGCTGCGACAAGCCATTAATGGCATACACGAATGAAAAGGGCGGCGCGCCGGACAAAGTAACCGGTACCAGAACGGTATCGACGGGGCACACCGGACTAATGGAGTCGATCAAGCCCACGGGTAAAGCATAAAAAATGACAGGTGTGCCCTGCGAAACGGAAAGACAAGGGTCGCTCAGGTCCACATTGCCGTTCATACCCGGATTTCCGGCTATGGCAGAAATGTAATAGGTCACATTGGTTTGCATCCCGGGGCCAAAAACAAAGGACGGTGTGGGGCTCCAGGCTAATATCTGACCTACCGGCAATGCCGGGCTGGTATGCAGGATAAAACGAAACAGGTCGTCGGCATCGGGGGATTGGTTGCCATTGTGCAGCGCGGTCAGGGGCGACCCGACACAGGCACTGACCGGATTCAAATTCATGGTTCCGGCACTGGTGGTACAACTACAGGTAGATGGCCCGCTAATGACGATATCGCCGCAATCATTCGCATCGTGAAAAACGACATTATAGTTTTGCGCAAGCGGGATGGGATTGCTGGTAAAATGTGTTCCGGTAAAAGTCCCGTTCGCTGTTACCACCGTCAGGGGCAGGGTAGCATTTATGGCATCGAATTCCACTGTGTACGTTCCCGCAGCCAAATTGCACACGGAAACCAAATTGGCGTACGACGGTGCGTAGTTGATAAAAACGGTCGACTCAATGTTGTCGGTCACCATGCCTATACACCCCGGCGATTCAATACTGATGAGTTTGTAGGTAGTCGTACTGGTGATATTAACCGGAATAAAATAGGGGTCGTCAAAGGTTTCTACGGTAGGTTGGGTCACATTGTTGACCGTGTACACCAGCGAAAACGGTCCGCTACCGGTAAAATCAACCATCAGGGTCGTGTTGGCAGAATCGCAAAAAGTCAGGTCGCCGGACAAAGACGCCGTCGACGGCGTGAAGACAGCCACCACGGCCTGGCCGGTTATTGTGCCATTGCAAACACCGTTCGATACATTCGCCAGCCGGTAAACAGTACCGATTGGTGGATTTACCATGAAGGTATACGGATTGGAAGTTGTCGTAATCGGCGGAAAACTAACCGGAGGCATTCCACCCGACTGGGTAGAATAAACAAAAGTGTATTGCGGCCCTGGGCCGGCAAACGTAACCGTTATCGTCGTACCGCTGCCACCCTGGCAAATTTGCCCGCCGCCCGAAATAGTCGCCGAAAATGGCGGCAGCACGTTGACCGTCGCCTGCCCGGAAACCGTACCCGGACAACCGCGGGCGCTGAAACCGGTTATTTTATAAAAAGTGGGAAAAGTCGGATTGGCCAAAACTACCCGTGGATTAAAGAAGGAGGTATCCGGGGCTTGAGGAGTGCCATTTGCCGTATAATTGACAACAAATGGCGCGCTTCCGGTAAAATTGAACAACAATGGCGCAAACTCCCCGGAACAAATCGTGGTATCGCCCGTCAACACGGCCGTTGGAATGGGGGCAACAAATACCCCATACTTTCCGCCGACCGTTCCATTACACCCGCCGCCACGCACACTGATGAGCGAAAATAGTTGGAGCCCCGAAGTGGCTACCACCGGGATTTTATATATCGTATCCGCAGTCACCACGGGCGGCAACGTATCGTTGTTCATTGCATATTGAAACGTGTACGGTCCCGGCCCGCTCAGTTTGACCAGCACCGTGTCAGTTTGACCGTTGCACAACGTAATCGTATCGGTCGGAATGACTGCTTGCGGTGCAGGCAAAACAGTGGTCGAATCGAGCCCCGAGACGGTTCCTGGACAACCGTTTGTAAAAATGGAATCCAGGCTAAAAACAACAGAACCGGCTGTATTTAGGGGTGGAGTGGAAAACGTAAACGGGGCCGTTCCGGCGGTAACAGGCGCTTGTAGTTGTCCGTTAATCGCGTAAACAAACGTGAAAGGTACGACGCCCGCGGAGACATCAACGGAGAGGGAATACGTCAATCCGGCGCAAATCGAATCCGGCCCGGCTAAGGTCAACTGCGCCGACTGAGGCGTTCGTACAATAACGGTCGTTGTTGCCGGAATGCCGCAATCCGCCGAAGGCGTAAACGTCAATACCTGTGGCCCGGACAAACCGGTGGGGTCAAATAGGTCGCCTGTAACACCGGTGCCCGACCAGATGCCATCCGGTACCATCGGGTCTTCGAGTTGAGTCAGGTCAAAAAGCCCTGCGTTTTGACAAACATCTGCCAGACCCAAAACGGGGGTTGGGCAGAGCACATTGAAAGGCATGTAATTGGTGAATGTTTGCGCGCAGCCCGCCGGTAAAGTATCTATGACACCCACCACCCAGTATGGGCCGTTATTACACATGGCCGGGGTAATTGTGGCCGTAAATGATGGGATAAGTACCGACACCTGACCTGTATCAGCCCCTGGGAATGCCGGGAATTCGCAACCGTTGTTGGCATAATCCAATGGCAAACCGCCGTCCGTAACGTATGCACCGTCGCCCCCAACCAGGTCGTTGCAGTTGTAAATAGTCGTCCAGTCACATCCACATTGCAGCCCAAAACTTGTTCTCCGCGCGCCATTGCTGGTGCTGTTGGAAAAAGCGCCGATGGTACGCGTACAGCCGTTTTGCATGACATAAATCAAGGGAGACAAGGGACAAACTCCACTAAACGTGTAATTGAAATCGTACCCGGCGCTTGTAAAAACGACAACAGGAACGCCCGGCGGCACCGTTTCTCCCGGTCCGACCCCTACGACGACAGCATTGGGACAGACCGCCTGAATGCTCGAAATCGCATTTGAATCGGGTTTTTGCCAGGTACACAGAGCGCCAATATCCGCATCTGCATTATTTGGGCCGTTATTGGCCATATCGAAGTCGAGAGTGGCATCATTTACCGCAAATCCATTGCCCGACCACAGCACCAGAAATTCATTATTTTCTTCCGTACCACAGGCGTCAACCAGTATGCCGAGTATGGTGGGGCAATCGTTACAGGAATCGGGTGGGGGAGAGGTAATTGCAGCGCATCCCAGGAAAACGCCTTCGCCATTATACGGGTTGAAGGTATCCGTGGTGCCGTAGTACCAGTTCACGCAGGAACCGGGTTGAAGCCCCAGGCCGTTGGCATTTAGCGTGAATGGTTCGCCCGGGCACAAATTACAGGGCACAACGCCGGGCGTACAACTGTCGGAAGTAAAAGTGGCACTTTGATTAAGGATAGGGCAGGGCTGTGCGATGAGTTTTTGTCCAAGACACAAAAACAAAAAAACGACTGCCACAAAACCGGTTTTGCGAAAGCAGGAATACATCACGGGAGGAATTATTTATAAGGCTTCGGGGCAAAATGAAAAACTCAGGGAGAACGATTAACAGATTATAAAAATAAGAAAGCGCGAAGGTAGCGCATCGACTTTAAACCCGACCGTTAAAAAAAAGGATTGGCTAATGGTGACCGTTACCTACTTTTGGGGCGAAAAAATTATCAGACCGCTGTGTATCATACGCTTGTAAATGAACTAAAAACCCGAAACGTTACGTTGGTGGCCGTTTCAAAAACGCACCCCCCGGAGCGAATTGACGAGCTGTACCGGCAGGGCCAACGGGTGTTCGGGGAAAATAAAGTGCAGGAACTTGCGGCCAAATACGAAGCCCTGCCCAAAGACATCGAGTGGCACCTCATCGGGCATTTGCAAACCAACAAGGTTAAACTGATTGCCCCGTTTGTACACATGATTCATTCGGTGGACAGCCTTCGCCTGTTACAGGAAATTGATAAACAAGCTCAGAAGGCCGGCCGGGTCATTGATTGCCTCTTACAGTTTCATATCGCCGAAGAAGAGACCAAATTCGGGCTCGACGAGCAGGAAGCCAGAAACCTGCTAGAAAGTCCCGAATACCGCGCCCTTACCGCCGTCCGGATTTGCGGAGTAATGGGCATGGCTTCATTTACGGAAGACGTGTCCCGTGTACGGGCCGAATTTCGCCATTTGCGCCATATTTTTAAGCAACTGAAAACCGACTATTTTGCAGATACGCCCTGGTTTAAAGAAATCTCGATGGGTATGTCCGGCGATTGGGCACTCGCCGTGGAAGAGGGGAGTACCATGGTCCGAATCGGAAGCCTGCTTTTCGGCGAACGTTCTTAGAGCGTCATTGGGTCATTGATTCGTCATTACGTCATTACGGAAAAATAATTCCCAAAAGCAAACAAGTTTAAATCGCCATGGGGCCAGACCATGTGCGAGATGCCGCCACGCCATGTTAAAAAAAATTGCGATCGCCTGTTGGGTCGCCTGTTGCCCGCTGCTTTGCCTGGCACAGGTTATTCCTGTTATTCAAGCCCGTTCCCAGGCCTTGGGCACCCTGGTTTCCGTTCGTGGAATCGTTACCAACGGTCCCGAACTGGGCGATATCCGGTATTTGCAGGATGAAACGGCCGGGATTGCTGCGTACCCCGGCAATGGCTCCATGCCCGGATTTGCTGCCGCCGTGACCAGCGGTGACAGTATTTCCATTTCCGGTTATCTGACCAATTACAACGGATTGCTGGAAATAACTCCGATTGTTTCCTACCAGGTCATTTCAAAAAATCGGCCGCTTCCGACTCCCAAAACGGTCAAGTTGACCGACTGGGATGAATCGCTGGAAGCCCAACTTCTGCGTGTCGAATGCCTTTCCTTTGCCGCATCCGGCGGCGTTTTTACCGGTAGCGGAAGTTATACCATGCTTGATCCCAACGGCGATTCGGCTGCTGTCTATTTGCGAAGCGACAGCCCGATTGTGGGCAACACCGTTCCGGAAAACCCCATAGAGGTAGTCGGTATTCTATCGCAGTACAATGATTATCAGTTGCTCCCAAGGACAATTGACGATTTTTCGCCCGCTTCCTGCTTTTACCTGACTACCCAGCCGAAACAATCGGATATCCAGGAAAACAGTTTTGACATATCCTGGCAAACCAACCTGCCGGCTTCCGCACTGTTGTACTACGGGCCGAGCCCCGATTTGGCCAACGCACTGACCATTTCAAGTGCAGAGTCAACACATTCGGCGGAACTGAAAGGGCTTCAACCCGGCACTGTTTATTTGGTGCGTATAGCCGCCATTTACCAGCAGGATACGGTCTATTCGGAAATCCGGGCTTTTGCCACCCGTTCTCTCTCTTCCGGTACGATCCGGGTTTTCTTCAACCAGGGCATCGATGTACCGGCGGCCGGAGGCCTGATGCCGGCCGGCAATAATTTCAGCGATGTGCTGGCAGAAACCATTGACAAAATCAATTCGGCACAGCAAACCATCGACGTCGCCATGTATAATAACAACCGAACCGACATCGTGAACGCTTTAAAACAAGCGCACAACCGCGGCGTACAAGTTCGGTATATCGCTTCGGAAGACACCGGGAATTTGGCGTTGAGCCCGGCACCGGCGTTTCCGGTGTTATATGGCAACAGCACGGCGTTGATGCACGACAAGTTTATGATCATCGACGCCGACCTCGCGCAACAAGCCTGGGTAATGGGCGGCTCCATGAACTGGACATCCGCCAACATGATCAACGATTTTAACAACACACTTTTTATCCAGGACCAATCGCTCGCACGTGCATACCAATTGGAATTCAACGAAATGTGGGGTAGCGAACAGGCCGTTCCCAATCCGGCGAACAGCCGTTTCGGCA
>CAUJEY010000135.1 GCA_963169325.1 Bacteroidota bacterium | reverse complement strand
ACAGGCCCCGTTTCTTCGAGGTTGAAACGGGTGATTTCGTAGGGGTATTCCTGAAAGTAACGCCGTGCTTTTTTTCTCCGGAAAGATTGGATCAGGTACTGGAACATTTGCTTCGTTTTTTCCGGGGAAATTGTTTATCGTCGTTTCCCCAGCTGCAAATTTACGAAGAAGTTCAGGAACAGCTGGTTGTTCTCTTCAGACACTAAAATCGGCACACGTTTCGGGAAAACATCCAGCATAGCGCCGATTTCGAGGGCTTTCACAAACTCGTCGAAAGCACCCCAGTCCAAGTGAAAAGCGATAGAGGCATTGGCGCCGGGCAGGAAGCCCAATTCGCCGAAGCCGCGGGTAAAGGGGGACGCGCCTTTGATCCGGCCGTTTTCATCGAGAAACAGGTTGGCGTTTTCCGCAGAATATTTTTCGTGGAAGATACGGCAATCGCCCGGGCGATCTGGATCGGGATAACATATAGCCAGATAATAAGGCTTTAGCAGCCCCAGCGACGGCCCAAAGGCATAACTAATCCCGACGGCCACGCCTTTATGCTTCGCTTTTTCAGAGTAGTACCGTTTCACGCCCCAGCCGCCGCGGGCCACGAAAAAATTATTTTGTTTGCAAAAAACAAACGGCCGGAAGGAGCGGCTAAGCAGCGGGTCAGCACTCTGGCGTTGCTCCTTTGGGTGTTTCAATTCGCCCAGACTTATATGGTAGTACGTAGTTTTATAATAGGTACGCAGGCGGCCAAACTCCAAGCCCGGAATAAAACCACGATTTGTGGTCATTTTCATGTTGAAGGTGGTCTCACGGTTGTAAATGATACCCACCTTTTCTTCAGGTGGCGTAAACCCCTGCGACCAGGCAGCGGCGGCAAAGCAGGCGGCAAAAAACAGGGATAATATAAAACGTACCATCATCCGGGAATTTGTTTCAAAAATAGGTCTTTCTACATTAACAACAAGCGAAATTGATGCCCAATGCGCTTAGTAGCCAAATTTATTTACTGAACAGGGAAAACAAAAGGAAGTTCAGGGCACTTTTTCGGGTTTAATAAAACCAGTATTGTGGCAATCCCGGCATTTTTCCAACCTTTGCCGCGTACATTAAGTTCGATATGCTGATTTTTAAAAAAGTAGCCGACCTGCGGCAATGGCTCGACGCCGAAGGCCGCAAGGAGAAAACAGTCGGTTTTGTTCCAACAATGGGCGCCCTGCACGAAGGGCATATGAGCTTGGTGCTGGCCGCCAAAACGGAATGCGATCTGGCTGTGGCAAGTATTTTTGTCAATCCCACCCAGTTCAACGACCCCAACGACCTGGAAAAATACCCCCGGATGCCTGATAAAGATATCGCGCTACTGCTGCATGCGGGCTGTGATGCCTTATTTATGCCGGCGGTGGAAGAAGTGTATCCTCCCGGGTTGGACCTGCGGGTGCAACTTGATTTCCGGCAGTTGGACCAGGTGATGGAGGGGGTGTTCCGCCCCGGCCATTTCGGCGGCATGGCTACCGTGGTGAAACGCTTGCTCGACATCGTACAGCCCCACCGCCTCTACATGGGCCAAAAGGATTTTCAGCAATTAGCCATCGTGCGCGATATGCTGCGCCAACTGGGGTCGCCTATTCATCTGGTAATGTGCCCAACAGCCCGCGAAACCGATGGTCTGGCTATGTCGAGCCGAAACCTTCGTCTGGCCCCGGAAATGCGCGCCGCAGCTCCGGTCATTTATAAAATTTTGCAGGAGGCTAAAGCCAGTTTTCAGCACGAACCGGCATCCATAGTGCAGGCGCGCGCCATCAAACAAATGGAATCGGCAGGGCTTAAACCGGAATATTTTGATATCGTGGACGGAATGTCGCTGCTGCCTGTCGTACATTATGCGGAAAGCGACTTTATCGTGGCCTGCGTTGGCGCCTGGGCGGGAGCGGTGCGGCTGATCGACAACCTCGTGTTGAAAGCGCCGGTGGAATGATCCCTGCCTCTGGAAGGACATTCGCCGGGTAACTCGAAGTTGCGCGGTGAACGTTGCATTAGGGGCAAAAAAAAACCGCGGCGCTCGTTTGCGCCGCGGCGGTTTCCCGTATAATCTCATGAAAAGTCTCGAATCAGTGGTTAATGGAGTACCGCTTCTTTGTCAATCACCGCCGTTCTCTTTCATTAACGATACAAAAGTGCAGGACATTGCACCAATGCTAAAGGACAAAAAAATGCATTTGTTGAGCAGAAAATTGAAGCCGAATTTTGGGTGATTAGATGACTAAAAAACGCATGTAATTGAAATACAACGTTTTATTTCTTTAAATGTCAGATGCGCGACAGATTATTCGAGGTATTTGTTGAAAAAAAAAGAATTTTTTTTGACCTGATTTTTTTAAAAAATTAAGAAATATTAACAAAAACCAGGAAAATATGTGTGTGCCGGGGAAAATGAGCGGTCATTCCAGCCCTCATTTTGCAACACCTCAACGATGCACAGCCACCGGCATTACCGGATCGTAGGTGCCTTTGATGACCGGGCTTTGGCGGTTGCCGGTGTAGGTACGCACGTTGTCGTAGATGAAATCGTATAACTCCTGTACGGAAACGATTTTATCTTTGTTTTTATCGGCTTCCCCTTTCAGTCCGCGGATCAGGAAATGGCTAAAAACCCCCTGGCGCAAACCGGCCGACTCCAGCGAAGTTTCTTCTGCTTTCGACGACATGATGAGCGCCGTACCGGCAACGGATTTGGAAAGGGACTGGTAATATTGCGTGAGTGCGGGTTCCGTCTCACCCGAGCGCATGGCGAACAGGCTGCCGGAGTGGCAGGCATCGGCCAGGCACAGTTTGTATTTTGCCGGGCATTTGTTGAACAGCGCCGCGATTTCCTCGTGATTGATTTTGTTGTTATAGCCATCGAAGTCGATGGGCAAAAAGGAGCCGTTCAGCCCATGGCCGGAGAAGTAGAAAATGACCAGGTCGTGGGGGCCGGCCTGATTGAAAACTTCTGTAATGTTGCTCAGGATATTGTCGCGGGTGGCTTCCTCATCGATCACAATGCGGATTTGCTCGTCGGGCAGGGCGCCGCCTTCCAGACTTTTTAGAAAAGCGTAGAACCGGTAAGCGTCGTCATCGGTATAACGCAGTACGGGCATGTGGTCGTAAGAAGCGACGCCGACCACTACAGCCCACACTTTGGTGTCGATATCTACCGGTGCTGCAGGAGCGGGTTGTGTAAATGTCGGCTCGTAGTCGATAGGTTGGTCTTTACCGACAAATTCGCCGCTGCGCCAGTACCCGGTCACCTCGGTTCCGTCGCGCAGGTACAAGGTTCCTTTGCCCATAAAAGCGCCGTCGGCCCATTCGCCCCGGTAGCGGTCGCCGTTGGCGTAGGTACAGATGCCAAATCCGTGCGGTTGAGCGTTTTTGAAATCGCCCACATATTTTGCAGAGCCTTCCTTAAAAATATACGTGCCTTTGCCGTCCGTACAGTCGCCCTGAATACAACCCACCTGGCCGCTTTCAATCAGGCTGGAGCCGATAAATTCGCCTTCGCGCCACTCCCCGTTTTCCACGGTGCCATCCGGGTGGTAGCGGGAGCCGGCGCCGTGCGGAAAGTTTTCTTTGAACTGCCCGACGTATTTGTCGCTGTTGGCAAAATAGAAGGTGCCGCTCCCGTCGAATTTGTTGTTTTTAAACTGGCCTTCGTATTTGCTTCCATCGGGATAGGCGAACACGCCGGATCCGTTTTTGCAGTCGCCGCTCAGGCAGCCCGATTGGATATTGGTACCGTCGTCCTGTTGTTCTTCTTTTTTAGCGGCAATATATTCTTCGAGTATTTTACCCTGCTCGTCCACCGGTTTCCCTTTTTTCCATTGGCCGGTGCGTTTGGTGCCGTCGGCATAAGTTTTGGTTCCTTTGCCATCGGGGTAGCGGTTTTTCCATTCGCCGCTGAATTTGCTGTTATCGGTGTAATAACAAACCCCCACGCCGTGGATCTCGCCGTTTCGGAAATTACCGATGTATTTGGCGCCGGAGGGATAGAGAAAAGTGCCCTGGCCGTTCTGGCAGTCGCCGGCGATACATTGAGCGGAAACTACGGAGCTGACAGATGCGAGGAGGAGAAAGAGCAGGATTCGTTTCATATTGTTGGCCCGGTTTGGCGGGAAAATGTTAAATTAAACGCGCCAAGATAAACCGGTTTAGGCAGGAAATATTGTGAAACACGGGTAAAAGGCGGCATACTTTGAGAAAAGTTGAAAGGATTTACGGTTTCCCAATACGTAAACCGTAGCCAATGCTTGCAGCCGTCAGGGCGCCCTGGTACAAGGGCCCGGACGATAAATTTGGCATTACCCCTGCCCGGACGCAGATGGAATGTTGGAGCCTGGAAGTCCCTTTATCTATGGTATGTCGGGCAAAAACCCAGTCCAACATTGCGCCGGCATGGAGACCGAATCCCCAGGATCTCGCTTGGGGTTTGTTATTCCCGGTACGCAATTCACTTTGAAAAACTGCCCCTGCGGAGAAAACCGGCGACAGGATAAAGCGGCCCGACAGGGCCCAGGGCCGTTGTATTTCCAGTGCGAGCCAGCCGAAGACAAATTTTTGTCCTTTATCAAAAGAAATATCCTGAATAACACGGGATTCCCGCAAAGCGGCGTTTGCTCCTACGATATTGAACCCGATACGCAAGGAATTGACCGGAAACAATATTCCAACATCATATACGGTCGAAGGGGTTTCAAAATGCCGGCCCACCACGCCCAGCCAGCGGCCAGCGCCGATATTCGCATGAAAATCCATGCCGATTGCAGAGGGCCGGCGTTGGCCGATCAACGACCCCTGTTTCGGAACACTGACCTTCATGGGCAGGCTATACCGCACTTTTACCGGGTTTTGGTTGGCTCGGCCGGGCGTCCAACGTGGCATCGCCCGGATCAGGCGAAGCATTTCAGCATCCACGGCCGGGTGCAAATGTCTTACGATGGTGGCATCGCGCACATAGCCGCCGGTATCGATCACGAAACTGGCAACTACAGTACCTTCCACGCCGGTGCGGTAGGCTTCCGGCGGTGTCGTGAAATTGTTTTTCAAATAGTCGAGCAATGCCTGTTCGCCGCCGGGGAAAGCAGGCGCTATCTGGATGTCCAGGCTGTCGTTTTGAGCCGGCAGGCAGGCGCTGAAGAGGAGGAGGAGGGCGAGGATGGGAATTATACGGGTATGCATTGAGGGGAGTATGCTTGTTAAACGATATTTATCGCATAACGGCCAAAAAATCCAAAAACTGTTTAGGTTTAGCATGAGGACATTTCGCGGCTACCTTTTGTGGGCTAATTGATCCCAAAATTTCAAATGATACCTTGCCCTTTGCGTAGCATTTCTGCCCACATTCGGCAGTAGCTTTATCTAAAGCCTCAAAAACGGCGAGTTTCTGAACCGACTCCAGATCAGTCCAGGCGGGTATTTTATTACTTTTGAAATTGCTCCCAAAATAGGCGTTTAAAACCTCCAGGTCGGCCAGCAGCCAGGTTTCCATGACCTGCACCATGAGATAAGCATGCTGCTCATTAGCATCAGTTGGTTTATCCCAATTATCGCGCGATTTTAAGTGTTGCCATACGGAGTGTCCCTTTTTGAGCGCTGCTTCACTGTCTACCAAAAGCAGGGGCAATTCGTCGGGTTTTTGATTTTCCAGCGCTGTACAAAACAGATCGTAGGTGTTTTTCCGCCCTTTACCACGTACCGGGCGAGGCATTTGGCCCGTCAAACCTGCGGCTTTAAAAAATTTAGTCCAGGCTTCCCGGAAACGGCTGTCCAAGTCTTTGCCTTCTCCGCCGCCTTCTATGTATATTTTAATGCTTACCATCGGGTACCTCCTATTTCGCCACGCGTCCAAAGCTGGCCTAAGCGGTAGTCTTTCAGCCAGTGGGCAATGTCGTCGCGATCAAGCCGGTTGATATGGGTTTGCCCTTCGTGTTTTTCGCAAACCAGCACCGATTCGGGTTGCTCGGAAAGGGCATCTATCAGTACATCGGAATGCGTGGTGACGATGAGTTGTGTGCGCGTGGAAGCCTCAACCAGTAAGTCGGCAATTTTCGGCAGAAGATCGGGATGCAGGCCCAGTTCCGGCTCTTCAATACATATAAGTGGCGGCGGTGTTGGATCGAGTAAAAGTGCCAACAAGCACAGGTAACGTAATGAGCCGTCTGAAAGTCGGGTGGCCGGGACGGAAAAATCGCCCTCGGTAAAAAAAATCTGGACGGACCCGCCTTCGGTAACGATCTCGAAATCCGTAAGCCCTTCGTATAAATCCTGTAATGCAGTGACTAAAGCCCGTTTGGTGACGGGGTCTTTTCGAAGCCGCGACAGAAACATGCCTAAATTGGAAAAATCAGATTCTAAACGGTCGTTGCGCAGGTCAGCTCTTTGTGGGGTACGGAAGATTGTGTTGCGGCCGAAGGACCATTCGCGGTAGAGGCGGATTTTTTCGTAAGCATGAGCTAGCACGAAAATCCCTGTATTGACGTAACGTTGTGATAGAATAGACAAACTATAATTGTCATCATTGAGAGACAACATTTCTTCATCTTTCTCATTCCAAATAGATGGCACAGAAATATCGTTTTTTTTATTGTAGTAAATAAAATCGCGATCGCTATCTATTGTTTTTTCACAAATTATTTCATCATATATTGCACTTGAAGAGTTTTTTCTACTAAATTCTATTGTAAATTTATGTTTCAAATAATTTTCCTTTAATAAGACATTATCTTGTACTTCAGTTTCAATTGTTGCGAATGGTATACCTTCCCCCTTGCTATTTCTGTAGGGCACTTTACATACCCACTCAGATGATCCACCACCTTTAGAAATTACTTGCTTTAGGTTATTGCTATCCTCCTCATTTCTTGGCAATGACTTTAGTAATTCGAATATCTCTAAAAAATTCGACTTCCCCGATCCGTTTGGTCCAATCAGCACATTGAGATCATGCAAATCTAAATCTAGCCTTTGGACGAAGCCGAAAGAGAGTAAATTAGAGGCTTTGATGTGTGTGATCAGGCGCATGTGGCGAATAATTTAAATGCAAATATAAACAAACCGGCGCAAGCGCTACTCGCCCTTACGCCGGTTACTATTGTGGGGCGAATTTTTAATTCGCCTACGCTACGGGCGAATTATCCCGAGGCCTCGGGACGCCCCACAGCATATCACATTACAGCATGGATTTCACTTGCGCCGCGAATTCCCCGATACTGATTGCTCCTTGGTCCCCTTCCCCTTGTTTACGTACCGAAACACTCCCCGCTTCCTGTTCCTTTTCGCCCACGATGAGCAGGAAGGGAATACGTTTGAGTTCGTTGTCGCGGATTTTCCGGCCGATGGTTTCATTGCGGTCGTCGACGGTGCCGCGCAGGTCCTCGGTTTCGAGTTGTTGTTTTACCTGGAAGGCGTACTCGACGAATTTGTCGGACACCGGTAAAATCACAAACTGCTCGGGCGTGAGCCAGAGCGGAAACTTGCCGGCGCAGTGCTCGATGAGCACGCCCGTGAAACGCTCCATGGAGCCGAAAGGCGCGCGGTGAATCATCACCGGGCGGTGCTCCTGGTTGTCGGCGCCCACATAAGTCAGGTTGAAGCGCTCGGGCAGGTTGTAATCCACCTGGATGGTGCCCAATTGCCAGGAACGGCCCAGCGCGTCTTTCACCATGAAGTCGAGTTTTGGGCCGTAAAAGGCTGCTTCCCCGAGTTCGGTGACGGTTGTCAGGCCGGCTTCGGAGGCGGCTTCAATGATGGCTTGTTCGGCTTTGCGCCAGTTTTCGTCGGTACCCACGTACTTTTCTTTATTCTCCGGGTCGCGCAGGCTGATCTGGGCGGTGAACTTGTCGAAGCCCAGTTTGGCCAGCACGAATCGCGTGAGGTCGAGCACGGCGAGGAATTCTTCCTTGACCTGATCTTCCGTACAGAAAATGTGGGCGTCGTCCTGCGTGAAACCGCGCACGCGGGTGAGGCCGTGCAGTTCGCCCGATTGCTCGTAGCGGTACACTGTGCCGAACTCGGCGATGCGGATGGGCAACTCCCGGTACGACCGCGGGCGGTAGCCGAATATCTCGCAGTGGTGCGGACAGTTCATCGGCTTGAGCAGGAATATCTCGTCTTTGGCCGGCGTGAGGATGGGCTGGAAGGAATCTTCGCCGTATTTTTCCCAGTGGCCGGAGGTGACGTACAGGCTTTTGGAGCCGATATGCGGCGTGACGACGGGCGTGTATCCGCGTTTGATCTGTTCTTTTTTCAAAAACTCTTCCAGGCGATTGCGCAAGGCGGCGCCTTTGGGCAGCCAAATCGGCAAGCCCTGACCCACTTTTTCGGAGAACATGAACAGTTCCAGTTCCTGGCCGAGTTTGCGGTGGTCGCGTTTTTTAGCCTCTTCGAGGAGGTGCATGTAGTCGTCCAGTTCCTTTTGTTTCGGGAACGTGATGGCATACACCCGCGTGAGTTGTTTGCGTTTTTCGTCGCCGCGCCAGTACGCACCGGCGAGGTTGAGGATTTTGACGGCTTTGATCGGCTCGGTGCTCGGCAGGTGCGGGCCTTTGCAGAGGTCCACGAAATTGCCTTGCTGGTAGAACGTGATTTGGCCGTCTTCGAGGCCCTCGATCAGTTCGAGTTTGTACTCGTCGCCTTTTTCGGTGAAATACTTGATGGCGTCGGCTTTGCTCACTTCGGTGCGCAGGTACTCCGATTTGTTGCGGGCCAGTTCAAGCATTTTCTGCTCGATGGCGGGGATGTCGGCAGCGGTCAGGGGGCGGTCGCCGGTGTCGACGTCGTAGTAAAACCCGTTTTCGATGGGCGGCCCGATACCGAATTTGATGCCCGGGAACAGGGCTTCCAGTGCTTCGGCCAGCAGGTGGGCCGAGGAGTGCCAGAAGGTCGTTTTGGCGGGTGCGTCTTCCCATTTGTAGAACTTGATGGCGGCGTCTTCGTTGATCGGGCGCAGGAGGTCGCGCACTTCGCCGTTGACGCCGGCGGCCAGGATAACGCGGGCCAGACCCTCGCTGATGGACTTGGCCACATCGAGGGCGGTGGTTCCGGCGGCATACTGACGAACGTTGCCGTCGGGGAATGTGATGTTAATCATGATGAAAAAAAGTGTTTTAGCCCACCCATACAACAGGCGGGTGCCCGGAGCGCCATACGAACGGCGGGGGCGGTTTAAGATTGAGGCGCAAATGTAGGGGGATTTACTAAACAACAGAACCGGGTATCTTATCGTTCCACAGAAAAATTACTCTCAATGAGACACCTCCTGTTTGTCGCGCTTTTGTTACTTACATATCGGGTCATAGCCCAAGCGGCTTATACCCTTGATAGTTCCAATATCGTGTATGCAGGTATCGCTAATCTGGTCATTATAAATATTCCAAACGTGCGGGCAAGCCAAATGACTCTTATTCCGTCTTTCGGCACTATCCGGCCGGATACCATTCGCAATAGATATTTATGGGAAATCTGCCATTTGGACAGTAATCGCGCAACGTTGCTCATTCGCAAAAAAGCCAGTGATCAAATACTGGATGCCGTGACTTTTAAGGCAAAAATGCTGCCTCCGCCAAGTATTGACCTTCGAATACAAAACTGTGGCGGATGCCCCGAAAACCAGTGTGGTATCGCAGCCTTTTTAAAAAACTTTAAATTTGACGTACATTGTAGTATGGAGCAATTTGAAGTCGGATATATTTCAAAAGGTCAGGATTTAATAGAAAAGATAAATCACGGGGCCCGGTTTAACAGTGAGGTTCAGGATTTAATTCGAAAAGCCAAGCCTGGAGACAAATACATTTTTCGAAAATTTCATTTCAAATGTGGATGCGACGAAACTGTAAGGAGAAATTATGAGCCGATAATTTATACCGTTAAGTAAAAGTGTAATTCACTCACCCAGGGCAACCACCGCGCAAAAAACGGGCAAAATCGTACGTCCGCCCGGTATCACTCCCTCCTTCATCTAAATCACGTAGTTTGTGCATAGTGGCTACCTACTTTCACCATGCTTTCTGAAACGTGTGCCCCAAAACGCGTGTCTCAGCGGCTTTTTGCTAACCATTTTAAAACAATTTATGAAACCACTACTCTTCCTGAGCGCCCTCGTGCTGGTGCTCCAGTCTTGCGGCGAAAACAAACCCGCCCCGCCCAAAGAAGTCAAACAATACACCATTGAACAGTTTTACCAAACCAAACGTATCGGCGCAGGCCTGTGGTCGACCGATGAACAACGCTTACTGGTTCACAGCGATGCCTCGGGTATTTTTAACCTCCATGAAATCAACGTGACCGACGGTACCATGAAACCGCTGACCCAATCCACCACGGAGTCCTTTTTTGCCGTCGACTATGTGCCCGGTACTACCGATGTGTTGTACAATGCCGACAAAGGCGGCGACGAAAACGACCACCTCTACCTGCTCAAGTCCGACGGTTCGAGCCAGGACCTCACCCCGGGCGCCAAGGAAAAAGCCGGTTTTTCGGGATGGACGAAAGACAAAAAAGCGTTTTACTATGTCTCCAACGTCCGCGATCCGCGCTTTTTCGATGTGTATAAAATGGAGGTCGGCGCCTGGAAACCGGTGCTGGTTTACCAGAATAACGACAATTACAATGTGGACGGCGTTTCCAAATACGGCGATTTCGTGGCCCTGAGCAAATCCATTACCACCAGCGAAAACCAACTGTTTCTGTACGACCTGAAAAACAAACAGTTGAAAGAAATTTCCGAAACCGGCAAGCCGGGCAAATACGGCGCCGAGGGGTTCAGTGCCGACGGCAAAACGTTGTACTATACTACGGACGTGGACAAGGAATTTGCTTACCTCGTCCGCTACGACCTGGCCTCGGGCGCCCGCCAAACGGCTTTTGAGACCAACTGGGACGTGATGTACAGCTACGAATCCGAAAATGGCAAATACCTGGTGATCGGCATCAACGAAGACGGCAAAAACAAACTGCTGATTCGCGATGCCCAGGGGAAAGAAGTCACCTTCCCGGCCATCCCCGACGGCGATATTGTGGCGGTCAATATTTCGCCCAGCGAAAAAATGATGCGCCTGACCGTTGGCACGTCCAAATCGCCCAACGACCTGTATGCCTACAACTTTGAAACCAAAGAACTCAAACGCCTGACCAACAGCCTCAACCCGGAAATTAACACCGGCGACCTGGCCTCAGCCGAAGTTGTACGTTATAAATCGTTCGATGGGCTCGAAATACCCGCCATTTATTACAAACCCGTCGCGGCTTCTGCCAACAGTAAAGTGCCTGCGCTGGTGTGGGTACACGGCGGCCCCGGCGGCCAATCCCGCGTGGGGTATTCGGCCTTTATTCAATATTTGGTCAATCATGGCTACGCCGTACTGGCCGTCAACAACCGAGGCAGCAGCGGCTACGGGAAGTCATTTTACAAAATGGATGACCGCAACCACGGCGAAAAAGACCTGCAGGACTGTATCTACGGCAAAAAACACCTCCAGTCGCTCGACTACATTGACAAGGACCGGATCGGTATCATCGGCGGCTCTTATGGCGGCTACATGACCATGGCCGCCATGACCTTCCACCCGGATGAATTTAAAGTAGGCGTCGATATTTTCGGCGTTACCAACTGGCTGCGCACGCTGAAATCGGTGCCGCCGTATTGGGAGTCGTTCCGCAAAGCGCTCTATGCCGAAATGGGTGATCCCACCACCGCCGATTCGACCCGGCTTTACAATATTTCGCCGCTATTCCATGCCAAAAACATCAAAAATCCGGTGATGGTGCTCCAGGGCGCCAACGATCCACGGGTGTTACAAGTGGAATCGGATGAAATCGTTGCCGCGGTAAAAGCGAATAACGTACCGGCGGAATACGTCGTTTTCCCCGACGAAGGGCACGGTTTTGTAAAAAAAGAAAATGAGATCAAAGGCTACAGCAAAGTACTGACCTTTCTGGATCAACACCTGAAAGCGGCGCCGCCGGTGCCGCAGTAATAAATCCGTAAAAATCCGCGCACGAAGTCTGTGTCATCCGTGTTCCCATCCTTCTACGAGGGCCGCTCGTGCAGGATGGGAACACGGATGACACAGACTTCGTGCGCGGATTTTTACGGATTTACTATCGAATAAGCGCCACGCCCCCCGTTTTATCTACCTCGATTTCCCGGCCGCAATACAGCACTTTGGCGTGGAGCATCCAGACAAATACCGCTGGCGATACCGGTTTGCCCCGTTCAAGCCCATCCCATCCTTCTTCCTGTTTCTGCGACCGGAATACCTGATTTCCCCAGCGATCATACACATCCAGTTGATATTCCAGCACCTCCAGCCCTGCAGAAAATGCCGGCCGGAATTGTGCATTCTCCGGATCTGCTGATTCCGGAGCGAATACATTGGGCACATAGACGTAGGAGAAATTTTTGTCTTGCCCTTCCCACTGTACCGAAATTTCCCGGCGAATCGTATCGCAGATATTTCGGACTTCCACCCACAATGCACCGGGCTCCTGGACTGTGATGGCCGGTGTTTCAGCGCCGTTGTTCCATTGAAAATGCAACGCAGTTGGGTCGCCGCCGACGATAGGCGTGAGCGTAACGCCGTTGCTACTGCAAGGCAAGGTCGTATCCTCCAACTGTACGGTAAGCGGCGCCCGGGCCGGTACTACCGTTTCCTGCCGGAACAAACAGCCATTGCCGTCTGCCAACCAAATGGTATAATTCCCGGATGCTAAATTGCTGAATATTTTTTCATCCTGAAAAACTGCGCCGTCGAGCGAGAGCCGGTACGGCGGTAAACCGCCCGTCGGATTGGTTACGGCAATTTGCCCGCTGCTGGCATTCGGACAGGAAGGGTCTGCCAGCAGATCAAAACTCGTTTCGGGGAAAGCCGATACCGTCACGATCACCGTCGAGTCGCAACCTTCGGAATTGGTAAAACTAAACGCACGCGTTTCGCCTGGCAGGAGTTCCACGCCACCAAAAGTGAACGCTTCATCCGGGCAAACGGTGGCTTGCAGCGTTTCCGACGAGGTGGGCAATGCGTTCACCGTAACGGTCAGGATAGAATCGCAGCCGGCCGCGTTTTGCAGGGTAAACTGCCGGGTTTCGCCAATTTGAATGTTTGAACCCTGGAATGGAAAGGTTTGACCGGGACAAACTTTAGCAACATATGTTCCAGTGGATGAAGACAATGTCGCCACATTTACGGTTAACACCGAATCGCAACCAGCCGCATTTTGCAGGAAAAACTGCTGCGATTGACCGGCGGGAATCATTGTGCCGTTGAAGTCGTAATTTGATCCGGCGCAGGCGCTCACTTGCAACGTTCCAGTGGAAACGGGCAGCGTCGCCACATTTACAGTCAAAATCGAATCGCAACCTGCTACATTTTGCAGCATAAACTGCTGCGTTTGCCCTGCGGGGATCATCGTACCGTTGTAATCGTACGCCGAGCCGGCGCAAACACTCACTTGCAATGCACCGGCGGAAACGGGCAGTGTCGCCACATTTACGGTCAAAACCGAATCACAACCTGCCGCATTTTGCAGCATAAACTGCTGCGATTGCCCGGCAGGGATCGGCGTGCCGTTGTAATCGTAGTTCGAGCCGGTGCAAGCGCTCACTTGCAGGGTTCCGGCGGAAACGGGCAACGTCGCCACATTTACGGTCAAAATCGAATCGCAACCCGCCGCATTTTGCAGTAAAAATTGCTGCGATTGCCCGGCAGGGACTATCGTGCCGTTGTAATCATAAGCGGACCCAGCACAGGCGCTCACTTGCAGCGTTCCGGTAAGAACGGGCAATGCTGCCACATTTACGATCAACACCGAATCGCAACCCGCCGAATTTTGCAACAGAAACTGCTGCGATTGCCCGGCGGGGATCATCGTACCGTTGTAATCATAGTTCGAGCCCGCGCAGGCGCTCACTTGCAACGCACCGGCGGAAACGGGCAGCGTCGCCACATTTACGGTCAGCACCGAATCGCAACCCGCCGCATTTTGCAACAGAAACTGCTGCGATTGCCCGGCAGGGATCATCGTGCCGTTGTAATCGTAGGTAGAGCCGGCGCAAGCGCTCACTTGCAATGCACCGGCGGAAACGGGCAGCGTCGCCACATTTACGGTCAACACCGAATCGCAGCCCGCCGCATTTTGCAATAGAAACTGCTTCGACTGCCCGGCGGGAATTGGCGTACCGTTATAATCGTAGTTCGAGCCGGTACAGGCGCTGACATTCAACGTGGCACTTGAACTAAGGCAGGATTTGAAATGCAACAACAACCCGGTTTGCGCTTTGGCCAGGCACCCAACGAGGTCGGCATTACTTTGCCCAATGATGATTTCCCAGTTGGCAGGCAAGGCGGCGCTGTCTACGGTGACAAAACCATTTACCGAAGGTACGTTACTGAATATAAAGTCGCCGGCGGCGCCGGATAGATTTGCGGCTGCGAGGTTTCCGTTTTGCCACAGATTTACCGGAATGCCACTGAGCAGCGTATCCGCGGCATCGATCAGGCCGTTGTTATTGACGTCGGACCAGACAAGTCCGGACACGTCGCCCGTGCCTGTATAGAGTTCGAGTGTCAGCGGCACACTTTGTGCATTGCAGCCGCTAGTGTCTACCATATAAGCCCAATATACGCCGCTGGAATCGGCCACGATCGTTGGGCCGGTGGCGCCGGGGATAGCAGTGCCGTTGAAAAACCATTGCCAGCTGGCAATTTCCGGCATCGGCGGCAAACACAACGAATCAGGAGCACAACGCCGATGGCAGCCACTGGGCACCGCCCCGATATTCGGCCCGGGACGAATGGTGACTTTTTCGCTGTTGGCAGTGCAGCCATATCCGTTAAATACGCGCACGAAATAGTGACCCGGTTCTTTCGTGACAAACGAGGGTCCTGTTTCGCCGTTGTTCCAAAAATACTGATAATCAGGTGGCTGCGGGCCGCTGTACGCTACGGTGGCGGGCGTACCGGCGCATTGCTGGTCGGTGGTAGCTAACACTCCGGTGGGCACGGGATTTACAGTAACCGTAAACGGTACGGTGGTGGCCATACACCCGGTGGCGGGATTGGTTAGTGTAACGGTAAAAGTATGTGTGCCTACGGAAAGCAGGTTTTTGCGGTCTTCGGTAAAGTATTGTGTGGTTCCTGTTCCGGTTACCGACCATTGATACGTATAGGCGCCATCAGCATCGGCTAAGAGTAATACGTCCTCACCGGCGCAGGTCGTCAGTCCGGAAAGCGCAATACCCACTGCTTGCCCGTTATCGTCGAGTAAAACGGCTTTGACGGCTCCGCCGGGTGCGGGATTGATTTCGACCGTTTTGGCCGGCGGCACGTAGCTGCATCCCGTGGCATCGGTGACGGTCACCTTGTAGACCCCAGCCTCCAAAACCGGGATCACCGGCCCGTTTGCCCCGTTCGACCATTGATAAGTTGTGCCGACGGGTGGGGCTGCCAAATCAAGTGGGGTCCCCTCACAAATGGTGGATTTTCCATCCGGGCTGATCACGCCGGTAAGTGTGTTGGGCGCAATGTTGAAACTTTTACTGATCGTGTTTTGGCATCCGGCTATGTTGGAAACCGTAACGGTGGCGGTGTAATTTCCCGGCGTGTCGTACCGGTGTACTACAGAATCACCTTGCGCCAAATTCAACACCCCGCTGGCCGGGTCGCCGAAATCCCAGAAAATGCGCGTCAGGTCGGGCGTTTCCAACACCACCATCGGGACGCCGTTGCCGGCGCAAAGTGCGGTTTGCGGAATCGGAGTAAGCGTCGGCAGCGCGGGTACGGGAACAGAACGGGTGTAGGAGGAGGTGCAGCCGCTTGCGGCTGTCACGGTAAGGGTCACATCGTAAGCTCCTGTTGCTGCGTAATTGTGTTTTACATCGCGCAGGCTCGAAGTATTGGCGGCGCCGCTCGCAGGTTCGCCAAAATCCCAGTCCCATTTGGTGATCTGGGTTTGGGGTAAAAAGGTGCTCACGTCTTTTAAAAACGTCGAATCGCCCGGGCAGGCCGGTACCTGGCCGAATTGCGCGGCGGCGGGTACGAACACCGAATCAAGTACCGTACACAAGGCGCCGTTTTGAAGCTGCGCGTACAACACGACGATGTATTGGCTGGCATTGGGAAACGTATATTCCGGGTTGTCGGAACTGGCGCTACCCAAATAGGTACTGCCGGATTCACCAAACTGCCAGTAAGCCGAACCTGGTTTATAATCCGGCCCTGCAATCAGTTTAAACTGGATTCGGTCGCATTCCGGCGTCGGGTCGGCGCTGAAACCCACGCTGCCCGGGGGGCATTTAGGGCTGTGATTCGGATTGTGACAAACGCCTCCACAATATTCAAAAACATGAATCGGCCCGTCGTCGGCTTTGCAACCATATTGATTGGTCACCGAAGCGGTGTAATTGCCGTATTGATTGGTTGTGTACACGGGGGCATTTACACCTAAAGCAACGTTGTCGCGGTACCATTCGTACTGAAAATCGCCGTCTTCGGTGGTCAGGGCCGACATGGTTACGTAGCGCGAGTTGTCGCAAAAACCCGTGGGGTCTACGGTACTTATGGTGAGGTTGGGCAGCGGGTATTCGTCGACAGTCATTTCGGCGGTGCCACGGCAACCGTTGATGTCGGTAACCACCAGAGCGTATTTGCCGGAGCCGAGTTGGGCATTCGGTGCAGTGCCCAGGGTGCTGCCGTCTTCATTTTTCCACAGATAAGTGTCGAACACCTGTCCGGAGGAGGCAAGGGCGGTTTCGCCCGCACATACCCCCGCTGGATAAACTGGCTGCGGTTCCGGCGTAGCAAGTACTGTCACTTGTCGGGCTGACTGTTTCCCACAAACAGAAAGGCGCAACTGGTATGCCCCGGCATGCGGCCAGAATACTTCTATTTCGTGCGTACCCTGGCCGGATTTAATTGCCCCGGCATCGGCCGGCAGCAGGGTCCACTCGTAGTCGAGCTCCGGGTAATCCGGCGCGGTATAAATTTTCAGGTCGCCGGCGCAGGCCTGAGCAGCGCCGGTGATACCGGGAACGGGCAATTGTGTAACCAACAGCAAGGTGGTATCCGAAATACAGCCCAGGCTATTGGCTGATACCTGCTGCGCTGCCACCCAACGCGGCGCCCCGGCAGTAAACGTCGTTACAACGGGGTTCCCTTCCTTGGATACCGGTGTGGCGGTGGAGTTTTTAATCTCCCAGCGTATTTTATTTTGCGGTAAAATACCTGTCGCGCGAAACGCCACCGGCTGATCCGGACAAAATACCGGCGAGCCTTCGATACCGGTGGGTGCGGGCGGATTGGCATGCACCAGCACTTTCCATTCCGCGCTGTCGGAGCAGGTCTTGTTCCAATCGGCAGCCGACGGAACAGCCCGTACGCGATAAGTGCCTGCACCGGCGCCAAACACCGGCGTTACGGTATCCGCCGCAGTCGGGGAAGT
>CAUJEY010000134.1 GCA_963169325.1 Bacteroidota bacterium | reverse complement strand
TACCCAAGCCGGTTGCGGCCTCTCGAACGGCAGCATCAACCTCACGGTCAGTGGCGGATCGGCGCCCTTTGGCTTCCAATGGAGCCACGGCCCCACCGCAGAAGACCCGCAAAACCTGCCGGCGGGCGCCTATACGGTTACGGTCACCGATGCAGCCAACTGTTCGGCCACGGCTTCGGCTTCAGTGACCAATCCGAACGCGCCCACGGCTTCGGCCACGGCTACCCCGGCCGGCTGCGGCCTCTCCAACGGCAGCATCAATCTCACGGTCAGTGGCGGATCGGCGCCCTTTGGCTTCCAATGGAGTCACGGCCCCACCGTGGAAGACCCACAAAATCTGCCGGCGGGCGTCTATACGGTTACGGTGACCGATGCGGCCAACTGTTCCGCAACATCTTCGGCCTCGGTGACCAATCCGAACGCGCCCACGGCTTCGACCTCGGCTACCCCGGCCGGTTGCAGCCTCTCCAACGGCAGCATCAATCTCATGGTCAGTGGCGGCACAGCGCCCTTTGGCTTCCAATGGAGCCACGGCCCCACCGTGGAAGACCCGCAGAACCTGCCGGCGGGCGTCTATACGGTTACGGTGACCGATGCGGCCAACTGTTCGGCAACGGCTTCGGCCTCGGTGACAAGCACCGGCGGGGCTGTCACGGCAGATATCGGCGAGACCATTTGCCCAGGCAAAACCTATAATTTCAATGGAAAAATACTTACAACACCGGGACTCTTCATCGATACCTTGCAAAACAGCGCCGGTTGCGACAGTATTATCCGCCTCCAACTGAGCATCGACCCTGTTGCCGTATCGCTGGGCTCCGACCGGCAGCGTTGTTCCGGCGCACCGCCGCTTACACTTTCACCCGCCATTAACGGTTGCGCCGGCTGCAAATACCAATGGAATACCGGTCCGGCCACCCCGGCAATCGTAGTGAATCCCACCGCCGATGCCGTGTATATTTTAACCGTGCAGTCCGCCACCGGCTGCACAGCGAGCGATACCGTGCGGGTGCTGGTGCAGCAGGCGGTTCTGGTAGAAATCGACACGGCGCTTTGTCCGGGCAGCCAAATGAATTTCGGCCCCATCGTCATCCAGCAACCCGGCACCTTTACCGGCAATTTTACGACGGCAGCCGGCTGCGACAGCACCGTGGCACTGACGGTTCAGTACCTGACGACGGATGCCGTGGATGCCGTTTCCGACAAAACATACCTGTTGCCCGGCGAATCGGCACTGACACTGGCCGTCACAGCCAATGATACCCTGCAAACAGATTGGACACTCTCTATTGTGAAACAACCGAAGTATGGAACGGCCGATACGCTCAACCGCGATGAAATCCGCTACATCCGTACCAACGCCGACGCAATAGGCTACGACACGCTGCAATATGTATTGTGTCCGCTCGCTCAATGCCCCGGATTGTGCGATTCCGCCTGGGTGTATTTATTTCTGCAGGGCAGCGATCTGGAAGATGCTAAAAAACAAATTCCCAACGGTTTCGCGCCGGAGAGCACCATCGACAGCAACCGGGTGTTCGATCCATTAGGCTATTTAACGGCCTACGGAATCGAAATTCCGGTCGAAAACACCCGCTTTTTCGTTTACAACCGCTGGGGTGAAATCGTGCATGAGGCTAATCCTTATGAACCATGGTCGGGTCGGCAAAACAACCGCCCATTGCCGCAAGGAACCTATTACTACCGGCTTGTTTTTATCCGCGCCGACCACGACGAATCGCTCGAAGGTCCGGTGTATTTGTTGCGGTAATGTGTTTTAAATGTGGTCAATTTAATACACGTTACCGCAACAAATGTACCGGCCCTTCTATCCACTCATCCTTGTCGTCCCGGATAAACACGAGCCGGTAGTAATAAGTACCCTGCGGCAATGGGCGGTCGTTTTGCCGACCTTCCCAGGGTGCGTAGGGATTTGCCTGAAACACGGTTTCTCCCCAGCGGTTATACACATAGAATTTAGCATTTTCCAGCGGAATCAATATCCCGAAAGCATTCAGGGCGCCCAATGGATCGAAGACGCGGTTGCTGTCGATGGTGCTCTCCGGTACAAAACCGTTGGGAATCGTCGTTTTGGCCTGTTCCAGCGTACTTCCCTGTAAATAAATGTATACGCTGGCCGTATCGCACAGGTCGGTGCAATTGTCCGCGGCGCACAGGATGTATTGGAACACGTCGTAACCGAACTGATCGTTTTGGATGCGGGTGTAGCGCAGCTCGTCGCGATTGAGCGCCTGCGCCGTCCCCTTTCCGGGTTGCTGGGAAATGTCGAGCGTCCAATCGGTGCGCAGGGTATCGTTGGCCGTGACGTTAATGGTGAGCGTGGTTTCTCCGGGCAGCAGAAACGTTTTATCCTCAACGGCCTGAATGGTGTTTTCACCGACAACCGTCACGGTCAGGATCACGAGGCTGTCGCAACCGGCAGCCGTCGTGTACACCTGCTGAATCGTGGTATCTGCCGTCACCGGCTTGCCGTTCAACAGGGTGTTGCCGGAACAAACCACCGTATCGGTTTCCGTCAGATAATCGGATGCCACCAGCACGACTACCGTGGCGGTGCCCGTGCAGTTGTTACCGTCCGTCACCGCAACGAGGTACTGACCCGACATAGCGGACGTAGTCGCATTGCGCACCGGATTTTGTACGGTAGATGCAAACCCGGCCGGGCCACTCCACGCATATTTCCAACCCGCGCCGCTGCCGGTAAATAATTTCAACTGCTCCCCCGCGCACAAGGGACTGTTGCTGCCGGCGCCCGGATTGGGCGCGGCCACCAGCCCCACTACCGTTGTGGCCGTACCGGAACAACCGTTTACGTCGGTGACGGTAACACTGTACGTGCCGGCCATATCCACCGCAATGGTTTGCGTTTTTTGCCCGTTCGACCAGTCGTACTGTGCATAACCACCGCCGGCATCGAGTGTGATACTGCTACCGCTGCACAACGTCGACGGACCGGCGATGACCGGCGCCGGCGGTTCCGCGAGGGTGATGACCACCGTTTTTGCACCGGTACATTGACCGGCATCGGTCACCGTTACGGTGTAAGTGCCCACCTGGCTCACGGTGATGGCCGGCGTGTCGGCGCCGTTCGACCACAGGTATGCGGCATAACCGCTGCCGGCAGTCAAGGTAAGCGAGCCGCCGGGGCATAGTTTGGCGGGGCCGCTCACCGCCGGGGTCAGGGTTGGGGGCGGGGTCACGGTTACTTCCTGCGTGGCGGTGCAGCCGTTGAGCGGATGGGTGACGGTGAGCGTGTAAGCCCCGGGCAGGTTGACTGCCGGATTTGGACCGTTAAACACGAAGCCGCCCGGCCCCGTCCAACTAAGCCCGGCGCCCGGCGTATTGGAGCCGCCCAGCAATATCACCGCCATAGTCTGGCAACTCAACTGGCCGCCCGCCGCATTGATACCCGGTGGCGCCTGGTCCGCGCTCACGGTAGCCGTGGCCGAGGCCGTACAGCCGTTGAGCGGGTTGGAAACGGTAAGGGTGTACACGCCGGCCGCAGTGACCGCCGGCGTTTGGCCGATGAACGTAAAGCCGTTCGGCCCCGCCCAGCTGTACGACCCGCCGCCGCTGCCCTGCAATACCGCCGACGGTTGCGCACAGGTAATTTGTGCGCCGGTGGGCGATATGGCTGCGATGGGCGGGGTTTTATTTTCGGAAACGCCGGCCGTGGCGCTGCCCGTGCAGCCGTTGGCCGGGTTGGTCACGGTCAGGGTGTACGTCCCGGCCACGTTGACGGTCGCGTTCGGGCCGTTGAACTGGTAGCCGTTCGGCCCTGCCCAGGTATATGTGCCGCCCCCGCTGCCTTGCAGCGTTACGAGCGGTTGTACGCAGGTGATCGATTGCCCGCCCGGCGCCGCGATGCCGGCGGTGGGCGGGGTTTTATTTTCCGAAATGGCGGCCGTAGCGGTGGCGGTACAGCCGGTGGCCTGGTTGGTGACCGTCACGGTGTAGGTACCCGCCGCGTTAACCGCCGGGTTGGCGCCGTTAAAGATGAAACCTGCCGGGCCACTCCAGGTATATGCCATGGTACCGGGCGCGGAAGCCTGAAGCGTGAGGGCCGGTTGAGCGCAGGTAAGTTGAGCGCCGTTGGGCAGGGAAAGCGATACGACCGGCGGGGTCTGATTTTGCTGAATCACCGTCGTGGCGGTGGCGGTGCAGCCGTTTTGCGGGTTGGTCACGGTGAGCAAGTACGTACCGCCGGCACTGGCTGTCGGATTTTGCAGGTTGGAAGTAAAACCTCCCGGGCCGCTCCACAACCAACTGACGCCCGGCGTGGACGATATGCCCTGAAGCGTTACCGAGGGTTGCAAACAGGTGATCGCGCCGGCAGCAGCGGTGGCGGTGGGCGTCGTTTTGTTTTGCGTCACCGTCACCGTGATCGCCGAAGAACAACCGTTGGCGGCATTGGCTACCGTGACGGTGTAAATGCCGGGGACAGTTACCGTCGGCGCCGGCCCACTGAAAGTAAAGCCGTTGGGCCCGGCCCAGGACTGGTTATCGCCGCCGATAACTTCCAGCACGACTGCGGGCTGCGCGCAGCTCAGTTGGGCGCCGTTGGGCAGGTTGAGCGCCGCGGTTGGCGGGGTATTGTTTACCGTAACCGTTGCCGAGGCCGTGTTGGAACAACTGCTGGTCGTGTTGGTCACCGTAACGGTGTACGTGCCGGCCGTATTCACCGCCGGATTGGGACCGTTAAAGGTAAATCCGTTCGGGCCGCTCCAGGTATAAGCCATCGGACCGGGCGCCGATGCTTGCAGGGACACCAAGGGCTGCACGCAGGTAACCGCCGTGCCGTTGGGTGTGGCGAGTGAGAGGGCCGGCAGGGCGTTGTTTTGTATTACGGATGCCGTGGCCGTGGCCGTACAGCCGTTCTGGGGGTTGGTGACGGTGAGCGTGTACGTACCCGCCACGTTGACCGGCGGGTTGGGTTGCCCGGCGGCAAATCCGTTGGGGCCGTTCCAGAAAAAAGTGGCGTCGGGGGTGGACGACGACCCTTGCAGGATTACAAAGGGTTGTGCGCAGGTTAGTGCGCCGCCCGCAGCCGCAGCATTGGGAGCGGCGGTGTTTTGCGTCACGACGACAGAGCCCGTGGTGGAGCAGTTGTTGGCCGTGTTGGTGACGGTGACGGTGTACGTGCCAGGCACGGCAGTGGTGGCCGCGGCATTGTTGCCCAGTCCGCCCGACCAGGCGTAGGTGTAGCCGCCCACAGCGGGCACTTGCAGCGCCACCGAATTGGTCGTACAGGTGATTTGGGCGCCGGAGGGCGTTGTGATAGCGGCCGATGGCAGGGCATTGTCGCCCGATACTATGGCCATTGCGACAGCCGTACAGCCGTTAGCCGGATCGGTCACGGTGAGGGTATAGGTCCCCGCAGTGTTGACGGGTGGATTTTGGCCGTTGAATATAAACCCGTTCGGCCCGGTCCAGGTAAATATAGCGCCTGGCGTAGAGGAATTCCCCTGCAACAAAATAACCGGATTACCGCAGGTGAGCGTACCACCCGCGGCGGATACATTGGGCAGGTCTGCAATTTGGCTAACCGAGGCGGTGGCGGTGGCGGAACAGCCCGTGGCGCTATCGGTCACCGTGACGGTGTACGTACCGGGGGCGGTGACCGTCGCGGTGGCGCTGCTGCCGAGGTTGTTCGACCAGGCGAAGGTGTCGCCGCCGGAGGCTTGAAGGGCAAGCGAGATTTGGGTGCAGGTTAGGGTGTTGCCGTTGGGTGCAAGGATGGCGGCAGCGACGGCCGGTGCGGCGGTGAGTGTTACCGGCGCAGACAAGCTGTCGCATCCGGCGGCACTCACCCGCACCTGGTAATTACCGGGCTGAGTGGCCAGGTATGTGGTATCGGTAGCGCCGCTCAGCAGGTTGCCGTCGCGGTACCAGGTGTAGGTGTAACCTGTCTGCACGGGTGAGGCGTTCAGGAGCACGGATTCGCCGGAGCAGAGGGCAGGTTTGGAGGTGGTGAGTGCGGCTGCCGGGGCAAGATTGGGGTTGTCATTGGGGAGATTGTAGAGATAGGCAATATCGTTGGGGGTGAGGGCGCGGGCGTAGAGGCGCACGTCGTCAATCCAGCCTTTAAAAAAATAAGGGAATGCCCCACACCCGTTCGCGATGGTACAATGACGACCCAATACAAGCGGATGCACGTTGTTAAAAACAAAATCGTTTGTCGCCGTTTCCGATGCTGCGAGTACGCCATCCACATAGAGATAAAGCATCATGTCGGTTTTATCATAAATACAAACCACGTGATGCCATTCCTGGGCAGCCGTTGAGGCGCTCGACAAAACCATATTCTGCGGGGCATTGTACACAGAAAAGGCGTCAATATTCTGGCTGGGGCCATTATTCGCTGTAAAGTAATAAGCGTTTTGATTATCCCGCCCTTTCCCGATGACGTGGCCGAAGGTGGCGCCTTCTTTTTGAAACCAAAAAGCAAAGGAGAAATCATTCGTAAAATTCAACCGGTCATCGTGTGGAACATTGATCGAACTGCTATTGAAATACATCGCCCGGCCGCAATTGCCGAACCTGTCCCGGGCCGGGATAGCCCCAAAATTTTGACCGTGCAGCCCATTCCCGCTGGCATCCTGTGCGTCGCCGTCGAGGGGGTAGTGGGCGATGAGGTCACAGGCAGGGTCTATGGTGACCAGTACGCTATCCACTCTGGCGCAATTATTTGCATCAGTAATGGTCACGGTATAGGTTTTCGTCATAGTCGGGGTAACTGTCCACTGTGCGGTAGCCGGGCCGCCGTCGCTCCATTGGTAGGTTACGCCACCGGAGGCCGTGAGGGTGAGCGGGGTGCCGGAGCAAACCGCCGGCGTATCCGGTACAATAGACACGGCAGGGCCGGGGTTAGGCAAATTAACAAGTTGGGTAATTTCTGCGGCAGACAACGCCCTGTTGTATAGCCGTACATCGTCCAGACTGCCCAGCAGTGGATACCAGGATGGCTTGCCCGCGCCAAAGCCGCCCATGATACCCAGATACAAATCCTCGGCGTCGGCGGCTGAAAAGTCGGTATTGGATACATTTTGCGCGGTCAAAACACCATCGACATACAGCTTGATGGAATCCGGGGTCATCACCAGGGTCAGGTGTTTCCAGGTTTTGGAATAGCCGGGATGAACAAGCGCACCGATATTCATATTGCCACTACTGCTACCGGCGGAGTATCGCAAATCGCTCCCGCTTCCATTAATGTGGTGATAAAAACCGTCCGGCGTAGCGATACCGTCGCCGGCTTTGGCCATCAGAATATGAAGGCCGTTGGGCGAATAAGCTCCCGTACCGGACATGCCTGCCAGGGTATCCAGTTCCACCCAAAGTGCGGCGGTCATTTGTTTGGCGGCATTGAACTGAAGGGAGGGGCTGTTGGGAACTTTAACCCAACCTTTTTGGAAGTAGCCGTTCAGATGTAAGGCGCTTTCGCAGTTGCCGAAGCGGTCGCGGCTCCAGGTGAAAGAGCCGGCCGGCGTGCCGTGGTTGTTTTTTCCGCTGGCGTCCTGGGCATCACCGTCGAAGCGGTAATGGGCCACCAGCCCGCAGTCAATGCCCAGATTGTCAATAGTGACTAATACGCTGTCCGTTGCGGCACAGCCGTTGATATTCGTTAATGTGACGCTGTAAACGGTGGTGGAATCGGGTGTAACAGTCAGCAGAGTATCGGTACTGCCGTCGCTCCAGACGATGGAGCACCCCGCGCAGCCGGGGGGCGCAGCTATGACCAACAGAACCGGCTGACTCTCGCATAGTACAATGTCGGGCCCCAAACCCGTGAAGGTCGCCGCAAGAGAATCGACCATCACGAAAAGCGTGTCTACATAGGCGCAGGTATCCACCATGACCGTCAGCTCGAAAGCAGCGTCGGCGGTAACGGTAGCGGTAACAGTAGCCCCTGTTCCCGCTATTGTATTGGATTGAAGATGCCGCCAGGCATAGCTGCTTGCATTAGGAATGGTGCTGCTGAGCGTGACCGTATCGCCGGAACAGACTAGGGTGTCTGAAGTTTCAGCATAAATACCGGCGAGTAATTTTACTTCGTTCGGCGTGAGGTCCCGGTTGTACACGCGCAAGTCGTCGAGGACGCCGTCGGTCCATTCATCGCCGCCATGGATATCGCGTCCGATCTCCAGATTCGTGCCTGTATTTGATGCAATCGTCCCTGAAAACGGTTTCTCCGTATCGACTTGTATGCCATTCAGGAAGAAACGCACTTCTGTGCCATTCCAGCTAACGGCGTAATGGTTCCATTGTAACGCATCGTAATCACCGGTGAGGGGTACCAAAATATTACTGAAACTTGTGCTAAGGTAAATATTCGTCTTTGCGGGATCAGATGCCGGCGCCACGCCCATGCGATATTGAATGGTCTGGTCAGAAATTTTGGTCAGGAATCCATGTAATTCCGGTACCGGAAGATTCGCTTTAGCCCAGCCCGCCAGCGTGATACTGGTGGTGGGCGAGTTAAGCGAATTGGAAGAAGGCGCCGCAACGTACGAATTGGTAGCATTGAAGTTCCCCGCTCCGCCCGGGTTGCCGAAGCGGTCGGAGGTGTAGGCAAAACCGCCGTTGGGGGTGGCATTGTTGTTGTTGCCGCTGACGTCGCAAGCGTGGCTGTCGAAAGTATAATTGGCAACCAAGCCATCCATAAGTGAGGATGATGGATTTAAGCATGCTGGCACTTCATTTGGACAGCTTATGGAAGCACACATGGAAAAATTACTCGTAGCGCCGCCAGCCAATTTGGGCAATAAAGTAGCGGTAATTTTGTCATTTACATTTAAGGCAACACCGGAAGGCGATACACCTCCAGGACAATCTAAAAACCAGTTTCCGGAAGCGTCCAACACGGCAGATCCTAAAAAGACCTTTCCCTGGCAAGGATATCCGATACAATTACTGTCATTATTCCGGAATACTTCCACTGTTAATAGGTTGCCCGATGCATTAACAGATGAACCTGATATTTTAATAGGCGTAGCTGCCGTAATAGTAGCCCTAACAGTATTATTGGAGATAAATATGCCGGCGTTACTGTTGCAATAAATAGAATTTCTTGAAATATTATAACGATAGGCAATGGGTACGGCACAGGCAGTTATCCCATTCCTGAAGCCAGTTATTGTATTATTCATAACATTATAAGTCTTTCCTGCAAAACCACTGCACATAAGTATTACAGCGTCAAAATTAGTTGTTGGTTGAAACGGAGTGACGCCATCAGACTTCAATCCTATTTTGTTTTCGGATATGTCCATACTGGATGTGGAGCCTAGACTGATTGCTATGTTAGCAGTTGAAAAAACATTGCTTTTTATAAAGACATGGCCCCCGCAGCTAAGTAGCGGAAGCGATGAACCTCCGAAATCAAACACTGCATCCTCATTAATATTTGTTCCAAATTTATTATTTTCGACAAAAAACGATTGTGTAAGAGCAGAGGTAATACACGTCACTCTGGTGAATAAGTTATTTTTTAAATTGGCTGAATAATACTGTATTGTAACACCACAAAATTCAGGGGACTGGCCTGACAATGTGGAACCCGTGGGGTCTGTTCCGAAGTAATTACCCACGAGGGAAAGTCCGGACCCAACATTAAAAATACTATTCGAATTTTTAAACCCGGTTAATGCGCCTGAAAAAACATTGCCTTTACCAATATCTCCTATAGTTAAATTGGCCCAACGATTTGGAACGTCATTCAGATATAAAAGTGTATTTGAATTCGGCCCATGGAAATGAATACCAAATAGCGAAAATCCATTTGCCTGAATAGTCATCATCGGCGATACATCTCCGGTTATTTGTATGTTTCCCATTTTCCATCCAGGTTGACTGGTAGCATCAACCACCGTAGAGTCACCTGTAATCGGCGCGAGGGAGGTAAGCAAATTTATGATGTAAGGCGCGGGTCCATACAGGGACTGGTCAATATTAAACCGTATTGTATCCGGCCCCGGATTGGCATTGGCGCAATTGATCGCCTCACGCAGAGAGCCGGGCCCGCTGTCGGCCGTGTTGGTGACGGTAAGGCAGTTGGATTCCGTCACGAACCAAAACTCCGCACACCCACTCGCCTCCCCTACCCCATTATACGGCGCCACCCGTACAAATACCGTATCGCCCGCCGGCAGCGGCTGTGCGGGCTGATATATAGTCGTGTTTCCCACGTCCTGATGATTCAAAATATCGCTTCCGCCCGGCGTGGCGCCCAGGCTGAGTCGATAGCCGTCGATACAGATACCGGCCGGGGGCCAGGCGATGGCCGCGGTTGTAACCACATCGGTCTGTTGATGTAAAGGAATAGTTGCGATACAAACCGGTGCAGCCGCCGCATATTTCAGGATCACACCATTCTGGCCGACTACCCAACCCGTCTGGCTATCGGAGAACCAGACATCCCAAAGCGTGTTCGTCGTCCCTGCATTTTCATCCATCCAGGTTTGGCCACCGTCGGTGGTTTTTATTAGGACGCCGGAAACGCCGGTTGCCCAGCCGGTTTGGTTATCTGTGAAATGGATCGCCGAGAGCCGTGCCGCCGTTCCGGAAGTTTGTGCAACCCAGGTTGCTCCGCCATCGGTGGTTTTCAGGATCACGCCGTTGTCGCCGGCTGCCCAGCCGGTTTGAAGGTCGGCAAAAAAGAGGTCGTTTAAAAAAGCCGGAGTTCCGGAAATTTGGGGCGTCCAGCTGAGGCCACCATCTGTTGTCTTCAGGATCATGCCATTGGCGCCGGCCGCCCAGCCGGTTTGTGTGCCGGAAAAAATTACGGTGGTGAGTTCAGTGTTTGTCCCGGTGTTTTGGGTGTTCCAGGTAAGGCCGCCATCCAGGGTTTTCAGGATCACGCCATTCACGCCGGCCGCCCAGCCGGTTTGCCCGTCGGCAAAAAAGATATCGGAGAGCGTTTGGGTAGTCGGAGTGTTTTGCAGGTTCCAGTTCAATCCGCCGTTCGCAGTTTTTAAAATGGCGCCGTTTTCGCCGGCTGCCCAGCCGGTTTGGGAGTCGGTGAAAAAAACGGCGCGCAGCGACGCTGCGGTACCGCTATTTTGGGTGTACCAGCTCTGGCCGCTGTTCCCAGTTTTCAGAATGACGCCGTTGGCGCCCACGGCCCAGCCGGTTTGACCGTCGACGAACCGGACGGACTCGAGCAAGTTGGCAATTCCGCCGCTTTGGCTATACCAGGAGGCTCCGCTGTTAGTCGTTTTCAGCATAGCGCCGTTATCCCCCACTGCCCAAGCGGTTTGACCGTCGAGAGAATAGATTCCCGACAGGAAATTGCCGGTACCGGAGCTTTGCGCCAACCAGGTCTGACCGCCGTTGAGGGTTCGCAGGATAGTTCCGCCTACGCCGGATGCCCACCCCGTCTGGCTGTCTGTAAAATGGATACAATACAACGGATTATTGGTCATCTTGGGTTGAGCGTTCCAGGTCAGGCCGCCGTCTGTTGTTTTAATAATGATTCCGTTTCCCCCGACGGCCCAGCCGGTTTGGGCGTCGGTAAAATACACATGGTAAAGGGTTTGGAAGCCGGAAGTATGCTGGCTCCACGTCTGGCCGCCATCAGTGGTGCGGAGGGTGGTGAAGCCCGCGCCGACAGCCCAGCCGTTCTGACTATCGAGGAAATAGACACAATTGAGGTATTTGGCGGTACCCGATGCCTGGGGATTCCAGGTGGCCCCACCGTCGGTTGTTTTTAAAATGGTTCCGTCTGCGCCCACGGCCCAACCGGTTTGCAGATCGACAAACCAGATATAATTCAGGTATTTAGTCGTACCGGAGGGTTGCCGTATCCAGGTTTCACCACCATCGACGGTTTTCAGGATAACGCCGTCGTAGCCTGCTGCCCACCCGGTTTGGCTATCGGCGAACACGACGCCGATCAGGTGGCTCCCGGTACCGGAAGCCTGCGCTGCCCAGGTTTGGCCACCGTCGATGGTTTTCAGTATAGTGCCTTTATAACCTACGGCCCAACCCGTTTGCTCATCGGTGAAATGTACGGTGTATAAAGCATTCCCCTGGGGCAAGGGGTTCTGCCATTGCCAACATCCTCCTGCTTGCTGGCCGGAACCACCGCCGCCTGCGCCGTTACCGGCTATCACCGTCGTCGCACCGCTGCACCCGTTCAGGTCCGTGGCCACCAACTGATACGTTCCCGCTTGTGGAACGGTAAAGTTTACGGTGTCTTCATGCGTAAACGGCGGCGTTGTCAGCGTAGCCGTCACCGCAGGGTTCCCTTGCAGCGACATGACAACGGCATCGTAAGCGGAGCCGTTGCTCTGTGGCAGCCCCCCTGTGAGCAGGCAACTGCCGGTAAGTCCGCTTGAGATCAGGGTGTTGGCGTTGATCGGCGGAAACACATCCACGCTTTGACATACCTGTGTTCCCTGATAAAAGGAGTTAAGCGGTTGCACACAAATATCGCCGGCAGCCGTATTGGGCGTCACCTGCACCGAGTGGCCGGCAGGTGCAATACGGTATACCGGTGGAATTTGCCCGTCGATGAGCCAACCTGCCGGAGCATCCCAAAGGTAATAGCCGGCGCCGCTCACCGGCGGGATGGAAAACGTGAAACTCCCGTTCGGGCAAACACCCGCCGGGCCGGACAAAAGCCCGGTGGGCCCCACCAGGGGCGGCGACACGGCTGATGCAGGGGTAACGGTTAATTGAAACGAACACTGGTCGCCGGCATATCCGTCGATCATTAAGAAATAATTGACGCCCGGCGTCAGGGGAACGGTCAGGTTGATCGGGACTGTCTCTCCAGCCATATTGCCGGGGTAACAAACGACAGGCATACCGCCGCAACTGGTATAAATCGCCAGTTGAAGGCCGTTTCCATCGATACAATTAAGCGCATTCAGCGTAAAAGTCGCCACCGTATCGTACGCGATAAAACCGAACCATTGTTCGTTTTCAATCGTCCCGCAAAACCCCGGTGGGGTTTGACCGGAATACCCTATTGTGGTACCCGTATAGCCGTTAAAATTGCCGTATATACATATCTCGTTACACAGGTCCGATGCCTGCGTGGTGTCGGATGGGCAGGGGTCCGGCAATTGCGCATAAAGCAAAGTCTGCACACTTATCCCGTATGTAATCAAGAAAGCCACTATCTTACTGATCGAGAATAAATTGGTCAAAACGGTACGCATCTGGAATTTAATTTATTGGTTTGATATCAAAAATGCTTGAAAGGCGATTAAAATAAAGGGCTCCCTCGTTGACGATGAGCCACTATCTTTTTACAGGACGACAGGAGTTCCTGTTTTCAAAAGCATTCGACTGGGTAGTTCCCGATAAACGGATTCGGGTAAAAGATCAGCTTATGGGCCGATAGTAAAAGGCCCGTTAAAAGCAAAAATAGAAATATCCTGATTTTTCCAACAATAAAAAACCGGGAAAGCCATTGCCCCCCGGTTGTTTATTCAACAGTATTTACCCAAAATTTAGTTCAATCTACCTTCACCCGCACATCATTCATCACGTACCCTGTGATCGACGTGCCCGCTTCCACGCTTGTGCCTTGTCCGGTGAACTGCCCGCGCAGGCTTTGTTCCTGACCGCTGAGGGCGATCATTTGCCCGTCCACGGCTTGCACATGCGTGAGTTCGATGCGTATTTCTTCCGGGTTGTTGTAGGTAGCCGGTTCGATGGCTTTTACGCGACCGATGGCTAAGGCGCCCGTGCGGATGGCCACTTCGTTCTCGGCCATGACGTTGGTGCGTACGCGGAACTGGATATTTTTGCCCACTGTCACCTGCTCCGTGCCGAAACGTTCGGCGGTTTCGAGCATCACCAGCGTGCCGGAAGTGAGGGTGACTTTGTCGTCACAAAAAATACCTTTTGCTTGTGGGTCTTCCGTGGTATCAGCCGCTTGTACTTGAGAGAAAACAGCGAGGAAAAGGGTCAGGGAAACGAGTATGTTTTTCATAATTAGTTGTGAGTTGTGAGTTGTGAATTATGAGTTATGAGTTGTGAATTATGAGTTATGAGTTATGAGTTATGAGTTATGAGTTATGAGTTATGAGTTATGAGTTATGAGTTATGAGTTATGAGTTATCATATTCGGCATAACTCATAACTCATATCTCATAACTAAATTAAGCATTGATTTTCGTGTCGTTCAGCACCCGGGCGCTCAAATTGGCGCCGATGTCGGCCTTGGCGGCGTTCGGGAAAGCATTGACTACGTGCGGGATGCTGCGCAGGTTAACCATCTGGCCGTCTACGGCCATGGCATTTTCCACAGTGATGGTGATTTCGTAAGATTTGCCGTTGCTGCTCTTTTTCACGTTTTTCACCCAACCGGTGGCGGTGGCGCCTGCGGCGATCACCACTTTACCATTCACGGTGACGTTGCTGCGCACAAAGAAGTCGAGCGAATTGCCCACCGATACCGTCTCCGCGTCGATGGCCTCGTTCAGGCTGACATTGACCGCGGTGCCGGCGGTCAGGGTGACCATTTGCTCCAAACCAGTTTGAAGTTCGAAGTTTGAAGTTTGAAGTCTCGAAGTTCGAAGTTCGAAGTTTGAAGTTTGAAGTTTGGACGGGACGGCGAATGCGGCGACACTGGCGAAAGCGAAAGCGGCAGCGATCAGGGAGCGGAGAATAGTTTGTTTTGACATGGCGTACTCTTTTTACGGTGAAGGTTGTTATTGCTTGTTGTTTGCCGCGCTGTTTAGAAGCGCGTTTGACAATAAGTGGAAGGGACCTTCACGGGGTACCCATGTTTTTGGAAAAAAATGTGGTTAATGTGGTCAATGTGTTTTAAATGTGGTCAATGGGGGCAATTTATTTCCCCGACACCAGCACATGCACCGCGCCCCGTATCCGTTCCGTTTCGCCGCCGGTCATTTGCAGCAAATAAAAATAGGTTCCCTGCGGCACCCTTTTGCCCGTGGCGGAACTACCGTCCCAGCCGTTTTCGGGGTAGGGGTCGGCGTGGAAGACGATCTCGTTCCAGCGGTTCCAGACGGTCAGCGCGGCGGCGGTGGGCGGCGGATTTGGCTGATCATTTTCCAGGTGCCAGCCCAGGGGGTCGAAGGTGTCGTTGAATCCGTCGTCGTCGGGTGAAAAGGCGTTGGGTATTTCGTTTTGTATGATTACGATAGCCAGGGCCGTATCGCAAGTATCAGGGCAAGCCGCGTTGCAAATTTCGTATACAAAACTATCGATGCCGTGAAAATCCGTATCGGTCAGCCGGTAATGCACCCGGGCGTCGGGTTCGGGGTTGGCGCGTCCGTGTTGTCCGTCCGTGAGGATTTCCACTACCCAGGCACTGTTGGCCGACAGACTGTCGTTGAAGGCCACGGCAAAAGTGGCTTCGTCCTGGTTGGCCCGGAGGTTGAACGTATCAGGGTAGGCGACTGCGTACAGGTCGGTAATTACTTCAAGGTGTAAACGAATGATACTATCACAACCGGTCGCTTTCGAGGTGCAAACAATCTGGTAATCGCCCGGGCTATTAAATATCTGATCGCACACCGTATAGGACACACCCCAGCATATCCGGACATCAAGTATCGTAATGATCGAATCCTGGACCCGCACAAAAATGGAATCCGTGGCCGCACAACCTTCGCTGTCCGTGACGGTTACTCGATAAGAGCCAGGACTGTCAACCACAATATCCGGGGACGTAGCGCCCGTCGACCACTGGTATGAGCCGGATGTGTTCGAAACCGTTAAGATTATGGAAGATCCGGTACAGTAAAAAGTATCTGAGCCCAAGTCGAACTCCGGTACGTCGATGCAGGAAAGCGCTATTTCCTGGCAAACCGTGTTAGCTCCGCAATCATTCACAGCGGTTAGGCAAACGGTATATGTGCCAAGCGTTCCGTATGCATGAACAGGGTTCTCCTCTATGCCGGATTGCCCATCGCCAAAATCCCAGCTATATGAATTCGCATCCGCACCAGTAGAGGAATTGATAAATGTGACGTTTGTCCCATCAACCTGGATCGAAAAGTTCGTATTGGGAACGATTAATGCAGTGATATAATCCGTTTTAGTAACGGTCCCGTACGTATTGCTGGCTGTAAGTTCCACCGGATAGATACCAGGGGCATTGTAGGTTACAACCGGGTGTTGTTCCGTGGAGCTCTCCGGCATTCCTCCGGGAAAAGACCAATAGAAGTCCGAGGTGTTGGCCGAGGAGGTATTTGAAAATTGAACCGTCAGCGGCAAACAACCGCTCAGCGGCGTTGCCGTAAAATTAGCAATCGGCTGAGAAGTATAGACATATATATGCTGCTGCATGGTACTTGCCCCACAGGTATTATAAACAGTGAGTTCAGCGGTGTACATGCCTTCGGCAGCATAGGTGTGAACAGGAAGAAGCGTTGTGCTGGTTTGGCCGTCGCCGAAATTCCAAATAAAACCGTCAGCGCCGGTAGAAAAATTATTAAAGGATACCGTGAGCCCTGTGATGTCGAAGCTGAAGTTAGCGAACGGAACATCCCGGACCGAAATATAGTCATGAAGCGTAATGGTGTCTGCCGAGGTTCCATTACTTGCGATAAGCGTAACACTATAAACACCCGTGTCTGCACTGTATGTAACTATCGGGTCTTTCTCCGTCGAACTAGTGGGGATTCCACCGGGAAAAGACCAGTAAAAGTTGGTCGCACTGGCGGAAGAGGTATTTATAAATTTTACCGTTAAAGGTAAACACCCGCCGGTATCTGAAGCGCTGAAATTGGCGGTAAACGGGGTTGCTATTGTGACAGCTTGGCTAAAAGTGCTGGTGCCGCAAGCATTAGTCGTGGTAAGCGTAACTGTGTACGTGCCGTCGCTGGTATAGGTGTGGGATGGGTTTTGTGCTGTACTGGTTTGGCCATCGCCAAAAACCCAGCTATAGGTTACGCCGTTTACGGATGTATTGGTAAACGTAGCGGTAGCGCCGGCTACGAAACTGGTAAATCCTGCGGTGGGTCCGGGATTAACTGTGATGAAATTAGTCTTCGTTGCCGTGTTGCTTCCGGCTGGATTGCTCGCCGTGAGTGTGACTGTGTAAGCCCCTGGCGTGTTGTACGCCACGACAGGGTTTAGTGCCGTCGAACTGGACGGAGTTCCGCCGGGGAAAGACCAGGCATAGCCGGTCGTATTGGCCGAAGATGTGTTGGTAAATTGCACGGTCAAGGGAACGCAACCGGTAGCCTGTGCCGCGCTGAAATTAGCGGTGGGTGGGGTTGCTATGACCACGACCTGGCTGGAGGTACTGGTGCCGCAGGGGTTGGTCGTCGTTAGCGTAACCGTGTATGTGCCATCGCTGGTATAGGTGTGGGATGGATTTTGTGCTGTACTGGTTTGGCCGTCGCCAAATGCCCAGCTATAGGTTACGCCGTTTACGGATGTATTGGTAAACGTAGCGATAGCGCCGGCAATGGAGTTGGTAAATCCTGCTGTGGGTCCGGGATTGACCGTGATAAAGTTGGTCTTCGTTGCCGTATTACTTCCGGCGTTGTTGCCGACCGTGAGGCTGATGGTATAGACGCCCGGCGTATTGTAGACCACCGTCGGGTTTTGGGCCGTCGAACTGGACGGGTTACCACCGGGAAATGACCAGGCATACGTGATTGTATTCGCCGAGGATGTATTGGTAAACTGCACCGTCAGGGGGCCGCAACCGGTAGCCGGCGCCGCGCTGAAATTGGCGGTGGGCGGCGTTACAATGACCACGACTTGGCTTGCGGTGCTGGTGCCGCAGGCATTAGTCGCGGTGAGCGTAACCGTGTAAGTGCCGTCGCTGGTATAGGTGTGGGATGGATTTTGGGCTGTGCTGGTTAGGCCGTCGCCAAAAGCCCAGCTGTAGGTTACGCCGTTTACGGACGTATTGTTAAACGTAGCGGTAGCGCCGATAACGGAATTAGTAAATCCCGCTGTGGGTCCGGGATTGACCGTGATAAAGTTGGTCTTCGTTGCCTTATTACTTCCGGCGTTGTTCCCGACCGTGAGGCTGACGGTATAGACGCCCGGCGTATTGTAGACCACCGTCGGATTTTGGGCCGTCGAACTGGACGGAGTCCCTCCCGGGAATGCCCAGGTATACGTGATCGAATTGGCTGAAGATGTGCTACTAAATTGCACCGTCAGGGGGCCGCAACCAGTAGCCGGCGCCGCGCTGAAATTGGCGGTGGGCGGCGTTACAATGACCACGACTTGGCTTGCGGTGCTGGTGCCGCAGGCATTAGTCGCCGTCAGGGTCACCGTGTACATGCCGTCGTTGATATAGGTATGGGATGGATTTTGGGCTGTACTGGTTTGGCCGTTGCCAAAAGCCCAGCTGTAGGTCGCCCCGTTTACGGACGTATTGGTAAACGTTGCAGTAGCCCCGGCAACGGAACTGGTAAATCCGGCTGTGGGTCCGGGATTGACCGTGATAAAGTTGGTCTTCGTTGCCGTGTTACTTCCGGCGTTGTTGCTGACCGTGAGACTGACAGTATAGACGCCCGGTGTATTGTACACCACCGTCGGATTTTGGGCCGTCGAACTGGACGGAGTCCCTCCCGGAAATGCCCAGGCGTACGTGATCGAATTGGCCGAAGACGTGCTGGTAAATTGTACCGTCAGGGGACCGCAACCAGTAGCCGGCGTCGCGCTGAAATTAGCGGTGGGCGGCGTTACGATGACCACGACGTGGCTTGCCGTGCTTGTACCGCAGGGATTGGTCGACGTCAGGGTCACCGAGTATGTACCATCCTGAGTATAGGCATGGCTTGGGTTTTGTGCTGTGCTGGTTTGGCTGTCGCCAAAATTCCAACTATATGAAACACCATTTGTAGTTGTATTCGTAAATGTTGCAACAACACCAGCCACTGAACTGGTAAACCCGGCTATAGGTCCGGCATTGACCGTAATGAAATTCACTTGTGAGGCCGTATTGCTGCCACTTGCGTTACTTGCTGTGAGTGTGACGGTATAAGTACCCGGTGTGTTGTACACTACTGCGGGGTTTTGCAGCGTCGAACTGGAAGGGCTTCCGCCGGGAAATGACCAGGCGTACGAGCTTGGAATACCGCTCGAAGTGTTGGTAAATTGTACGGTGAGTGGTCCGCATCCCGAAGTTGGGTTAGCAATGAAACTGGCAATAGGCGGTCCGGTAAGAGAAACCGTTTGGGTTGTAGTCGCACTCCCACAATCATTTGTGGCGGTTAGCATGACCGTATACGTACCGCCGGTCTGGTAGGTATGTACCGGATTGGCTTGGATACTGGTAAATCCGTCGCCAAAATTCCAAAGATAAGAGCTGGCGCCGCTGGAGCTATTGCTAAAAGTGACCCCGAGGCCATTCACCGATTTTGTAAAATCGGCGACCGGAATGTTTTGAACTACAATATAATCCGTTTTCGTTTCGGTTGTTGCACCACTGCCGTTAAGGACAGTCAGGGTCACGGTATAGGTACCGGCGTTTTGGTATTGCACAATGGGGTTTGCCAGGTTGGAAGACGCAGGTTGCCCTCCGGGGAATTGCCAAACAAACGCAGTCGCATTCGAGGAAGATGCATTGGTAAATCCTACCGTTAAGGTAGCGCAACCGGAAAACGGGTCCGCCGAAAAATCCGCAGTGGGAACGGTATGGATTAATACCGTTTTTGTACTTGTGCCACAGGGGTTTCCAACGGTCAAAACCAGGGTGTAAAAACCGGCGGCTGTATAGGTATGCGTCGGGTTCAGAGCCGTACTGGTATTGCCATCGCCAAAATCCCAGTGATAGGTCGTGCCGCCGCTCGAAGTATTGTTGAAGGTATAGTCCAGGCCGTTGTAGGTATAAGTCAAATTAGCCGTCGGCGGACCGGTACAATCCAACCCCAGCAGCACCGGATAATCACGTACGGCGCCGGCATCAAACACCGCACAAGGCTCCGAACTGGAAACCGGACTCAACAGCACCCGCATCCGCGAACCACCCACCGAGGCATTTGCCGGGATGGTGACAGGCCAAGATTGCGGACTGCCCGCAGTTACCGGTTTGTTCAGCAACAACTCACCCGCATCATTGAAATCGAGATCCAGATTGAGGTCGAGCCAGATTTTTAAGTAACCGCTTGTGGTTTGCGAACCGGTCTCCACGGTATAACCGGCGGTATACGTTTGTCCAGTATCTATCCGGAACGACAACAGCGATTGGTACAAATAGCCGTCGCCGGTGCTGCCGCAACCCGCACATGCGCTACAATGGCCGGTAGTATCCTGTAGCGGTCCGAAACCAAAATTCGAGATCGTGATCCAATCGGGCTCCTGGGCAACCGGGTGGCAATTGGCAGTGTAATAGGCATTTCCGCATTCCTTGGTTGAATGTGTCGCGCTGCCCGACCAAGTGGTTGTCGATTCGTCCGGTTCACCATATGAGCAAATTTTGCGCACCTGAATATCGTAACTCGTACACGGAAGCAGGTTATTTAAGCGGGTGGCAGCTGGTGGGTCGACTGTGTTTTGCGGGCCGCCGCAATAGTAAACCGGTATATACGGCGCCAGTGTATCGGAACTCCAGGCGCCATTCGGCGATATGCGGCGGCGAATTTCATAGGCGTAGTTACTCCCCGGAAGGGAATCACCCCAGGCAAGGTCCAGGTAGGTGTGGCCGGCTTTGGTGAGCGTCGGTATGCCAGGGGCGGCACAAGTAGTACTCCCTGAAACGGTCAAGGTGGCAGTCCCACTACAGCCGTCGTCGTCGGTTGCGGTCACAACATATGTACCCGCTTGTGGACAATTAAAGTTTACCGTCTCTTGTGTGTAAAAGGCGGCGTATTTAGCGTAGCCGTCACGCCAGGATTGCCCTGTAAACTCATAGTCACAGAAGCATAGGTGGAGCCATTGTTCTGGGGCAAGCCCCCGGAAGCCTGGAAGGTGCCAACAAGACCGCTGGTTGTGATATTTTGAATGTTCACCGGAGGCCGGACATCAACGCTCACACAGCGGGGTGCGCTCATCCCACAACCGTTTTGGCTTTTTACGCAGATATCGCCTCCACTGTTCCCCCATCGAACGGTCACTGTTCTGGTACCTTGCCCGTTGAGGATTTGTGCGCCGGATGGAACCGTCCAGGTATAGCCGGTCGCATTCGCCACGGAAGGGCACTGGTAGGTAGCCTCTGCTTGGGTACATATCGACGTTTGACCAGTAATCGATGTCGGCACACCGGGTGTAGGAGGCGCCAGTGATTGGAAAGTATATTCGCAGGTAACGACATTGCCGCTACTAACATCGTATATGAATACCGTTACATAGATGTTGGCTGTTTGCCCCTGCGGTATACCGGTCACTACAAAGGCCACAGGAATGTTTCCGGTACAAGTGCCTGATGTCGAACTTGTTATCCCATAACAAGCTGCGTGATCGCCGTTGGAATAGGTATTACCGTCACAACCACAAACCGGAGTATAAATAAATGGCCAGATACAAGGTGGCGTTGGCACCGCTCCCTGGCACAACAAACTCACTGTTCCTACGCTCGAAGTGACCAAGTAGCCATTCCACTGGTTTGGAGATACACTCACAGGGGAGCGCAAGTTAAAATTAAAGTTATATGTCTGCTGCGCAGCGTTGCAGATAAAACCACTGGGAGTAAAAGTCAAATTTCCCGGGCATTGCGCTTTTAAATTCAATAAAAAAATAAAAAATAAGGCCAAGCCTAAAAAGCATTTCCGGATTGAATTATTCAATTGGTATAACAGGAAACCGGGCCTGTTGGAGTGTTTAAATTGTTTCATCTTGGGTAATTTTCAGGCATATAAGGATAAAAAACAAATGTAAAAAAACGATGAATATCTCTTTACTCCAACTTATTCCTCAGTCGCTCCACCTCCCCACTATAACTATGCCCCTTATCCCCAACTATACGCTCTATTAATTCCCGTTGCTCATCCGGGTGTTTGCCTTCGGCCACATAAGCCAGCAGCAGTTGCCATTCGGTTTTGTCTTGCTGGTCGGGCGTTACGCCGCTGTCGAGCAGCCGGCGGAAGGTATCGGCGGCGGCGGTGTATTCTTTGAGCCGGAAGTGACATTCGCCGCGCAGTTGCAGGGCGGTTTGCCGAAAGGCGTCCCCTTGTACGCCGTCGAGGGCGATGAGGGCGGCGCGCCAGTCCTGGCGGCTCATGGCGTCGTACACGGGCGAGAGTGGATCGGTGCTGTCGCCGCGACTGCCGATGCCACTGCCCTCGAAGTATTGCATGGCCAGGGCTTCCTCGTCGACGCCGAAGAACAATTGGCGGGAGAAAAACCCGACGATGAACAGCACAACGGCGGCGGCGGCGATGCGGTACAGCAGGTGGCGGTTGGACCCGATCGGCACCACCTTGGCGCCGCCTTCACCCGCTGCCGCCGACTGCTTTTCCACCTTCCAGTTGTCGAGGTTGGCTTTCAGTTCTTCGCGCAGCAGGAGTTCCATAGCGCGGTGTTCGAGGCGTTGTTGTTCCACCTCGGCGGCGAGGGCGGCGTCTGCGGCCATGGCGCGTTCGAATTCGGCGGCTTCCGCGGCGGTCATTTGCCCGAACAGGTAGGCCTCTATGCGGTCGAAATTGGTATATTGTTCGTTCATGGCGTTTTTCTTTTTTTAGTTTGACGATTAACGGTTGAAGGCGGCGCCCAGGGCCGGATGTTCGCTCACTAATCCGCGCAGCGATTCGCGGCAGCGGAACACGGCTTTTTTGGCTTGTTCGGCGTTGGCCAGATTGCGGGCCTCGGCTACTTGGGCCATGGTTTTTTGTTCGAAGTAATAGAGGCTCAGGGCTTCCCGGCATTTGTCGGTGAGTTGGCGCATGGCTTCCTGCAAAGCGTTGTCGCGGCGTTGTTCGGCCTGGGTCAGTTCGGACAGTTCGAGATGATCGGCCACATCGTCTTCCGAAGAAAGCGCCGCATCGTTGAAAGAATCTTTCAGCACCACGCGGTTTACTTTTTTCACGCTGTCGCGAATCAGGTTTTTGCAAATCCCGAGCAGAAAGGTTTCCACCCGGCTGTCGCCCCTAAAACGCCCGGTTCGGATCAACTCGTCGAGCAGAATAACGCCTTCCTGCAGCACATCGTCGGATGTTTTGTCGCGCAGGTTGTACATCTTTGCCCAATCCCGAATTTTACCATTGATTACCGGACTCATATAAAGCGTTTTAAAAGCCTGATTGCGTCGTTGTGGATCGGTACCGAGCAAAGCGGCAGTTAGATCCGGCGGACTCATCTGAACTGTTTTCATAAATTGGTGGAAATTTAACCGTGGACGTACCCTTAAATCGTAAAATAAATTTTGAGAAGGTAAAAGTAGGTCATCCCCTGCATTCCTACTGGGGCGCAGTCATACATTTTTTACTCGTTTTTATCCTTTCCGGCGTATGTCTGCCCGCAGTTTTGTCCGGCCAGTCGGAACAGGCACTGCTGGAAAAGCGTATCGAAGGCTGGCGTCCTTTGCTGCGCAACGATGTCTGGCAAGCGGCGGCCGACAGCTGCGCCGCCTTGTTGCGGGCGCTTCCACCGGGCGCCGGGCTGCCGGTACAGGCCCTCGCCTGGTCGTTGCAGGGCAGTGCGTTGCGCCAGGGCGGCCGCCTCGACGAAGCCCTGGCCGCCCACCAAAAAGCGCTCGGTATCCGGCGCCGGGCCTTGGGTCCGGCACACGAAGAAACGGCCAACAGCCTGCAAAACATCGGCAACTGCCTGCTCGATATGGGCCGCCACCGCGAAGCCGGCAAATGGTTCAAAGAGGCGTTGCGCATCAAGGAACGGCTTTTCGGGCAGGGCAGCCCGCAGTTGATTCCACTTTACAACAGCCTTGGGCAATACTACCGGCTGGAACCGGATATTGAAAAAGCCGGTATTTTTCTCCACCGGGCGCTGCAACTCGCCGAACGTCGGCACGGCCCCACCAGCCCACGACTAATCAATATGTTGTACGGCCTGGCCGGGGTCATGGACGAGCAGGAACGCGCCGATTCGGCAGCTGCCCTGCTGCAACGCGCCTACCGGATACAATTAGATTCGACGGGGCGCCGGCACAGTATGTCGGTGTCGCTACTCAGCGCCCTGGGTAAAACCCTTACCCGGCAGGGGCGCCCGGAGGCCGGCGTACAGTATTTACGGCAGGCGCTGGCGATAGCGGATTCCCTGCCGGATTTGTCGCCTCGCCTGCGCGGAGAATGTCTGTTGCACTTGGGCAACGCCCTGTTCGACCTGGGCGATTTCGCCGCGGCAGAAACCGTCCTGCGCAAGGCCTTAGACGGCCTCCTCTCCTTGCCCGCCGAAAAAGCGAACGCCCTCAACAGCCTCGGCCTGGTGTTGCGCTACCGCGACCAAAGCGAAGATGCCCTGCCCCTGTTGACCGAGGCCGTCAACCTGTTCCTGCAATCGGAACCCAACTCCGCCAACCGGCAGGGCGCCGCCGCCGCACTGCTCAATACCGGGAGCTGTTTTTTCGACCGGCGCGACTGGCCGGTCGCCCGCTATTACTTCCAACGCGCCGCCGATCAATTGGCCGGCCTGCCGTCCGCCCGGGCCGAACACGCCGCCGCTTTGGATAAAATAGCCTGTTGCCTGCTGGAAACCGGCGATTTCGACAAGGCCGCGCGCGCGCTGCAACAGGCCGGACAACAGGCGCCCCGGCAGCGGCCCGATGTGTCGTTTGCCATCACCCTGCACCGGGGCGACTGGCACTACCGCCAAAAACAATGGCCCGCCGCCCTGACCCGCTACCAACAGGCGCTCGCGCTGCTCCCCCCGGGTTTTTACCCCTACGAAAACCTGCAAGCCCGCGTGGCATTGGCCAAAACCAGGCGCATGATGGCCCGGACGTCCGGAAAGGCCGTCGACTGGCAGGCGACATTGTCGGCCGCACAGGAAGCCATTACCCTGCTGCACGATTTAAAAAACAAATTATTGACGGAAGCCGGCGTGATCGAAATCCAGCAGATCTTCGACGCCCCTTTCGATCTGGCTGTGGAGGCCTGTATGGCACTTAAACAACCCGGCAAAGCCTGGCAATACGCGGAAACGTTCAAAAGCAGTTTTTTACAAAAATTAGACTGGCAGGCTCAACTTTGGGCGTCCGCCGGCCCGGCGCCGTCCGGCCTTCCCCGGTATGTGCCCGGGCCGGATCAGGTGAGACGCCACTTGCGCCCCCAACAATCGCTGCTGTCGTACTACTGGACGGATAGCGCCGTGTACGCATTCGTGTGCACCGCCGATACTTTTCTGGTAAAAACGCTGGATGTCGCCCCCGCTGCCACAGACGTAGAACAATTCACGGCCTGGTGTTCCCGGCATCCGCAGTTGGTAGCCGACCGGCAACGCGACGCCGCGTTTGCGGATATGCTGCGCCTGGGTCAACTATTATACCGCCGGCTGGTTGCGCCGCTCGAACCGTTTTTAAAGCCCGAAGTGCTCCTCATCCCCGACGGTATTTTACATATTTTACCCTTCGAAGCCTTGGTAACGGAAACGGGAAAAACGGCTTTCCGCTTCGAGCAACACACCTACTGGATACAGCGACATGCGGTCACTTATGTTCAATCGGCCGGGGCCTGGCTGCAAATACGCGGAAGGCCGGAAAAGCGGGTCGAATCGGGGCTGCTGGCCTTCGCCCCCGATTTTACCCATAACAGCCGCGGCCTGAAACCGCTGCAACACAACGTGCAGGAAATCGGCGCCGTGCAGGAAGTCGCGGGCGGTATTGCGCGCAGCGGCGCCGATGCCGGCAAACAGGCTTTTTTACGATTGGGGCCACAATACGGCGTGTTGTTGTTATCCACGCATGGCGTAATGAACGACCGGCAGCCGGCAGCCTCGTACATCGCCTTCACCGAACCGGCCGGAAGTTTGCCTCAGGATGGCATTTTGTCCGTCGGGGAGATTTACGGATTGAAACTGCCCGCCGACCTGATCGTGCTCAGCGCCTGCCAAACTGCGGCGGGCATCCTGTATCGTGGCGAAGGAATGCAAAGTATTGCCCGGGCCTTCCAATGCGCCGGGGCGGGTAGCCTGCTGGCTGCCCGTTGGAACGTGGACGACCGGCGCACGCCGGGTTTGATGCGCGATTTGTTTGAGCCGTTATGGGCAGGTAAAAACAAGAGCCTGGCGCTGGCGTCGGCGCGCCGGAATTATCTCGCAGACCACAAAGGCGCCGACGCACATCCCTATTTCTGGGCAGGTTTTACCCTGTGGGGCGACGAACGCCCCCTGCCGCCGGCTTTCCGGCAGACGCCCTGGTATGTTTGGCTGCTCGCCGGGGCAGGGTTGATGGGGTGCGGCGTTTTGTTGGTACGCTTTTTTCGAAGAAATATTTAATAAAAATAATACGCCAGTCCAATTTCCGCGCTATGCCCGAGGCTCAGGTATTTTTTACCGACCGGAACGCCATAAGAAATGCCGACCTGCCATTTGGTCTCATTTTCTGTTGTACGGCTGATGCCGAACTCGGCGTTGAGCAATCCGGTAGTGCCATAGCCGCCGCCGACCCAAAATTTTTGCCTGAAATACGCGCGCAGGTTGGCGTCGATACTGAACGGAAAGTTGTTGATAAAGGTGCTGTACGATACGCCGGGAACGTAACGAATCCAGCAGGATGGTTCCAGTACCAATGTGCCCTGGTCCGGAAGCGAATTGGCATAGTCGTATTCACCGCGTTGGATAAATCCGCCGATGTTCAGATAGATATGGCGTACACGTTCTGTGGCGAAGACGCCCGATGCGGCGTCGCGATTCTGAAAATCAAGGGTAAATGTTTGTGGTATAGACAACCCGACATAGAATTCTTTCCGGATACGGTACATGGCGCCGACGGCAAAGTCGACATACGTCTGGCCACCTTGTTGGGCCAAAATGGGATCTAATTGGTTTTGCAGGCGGATATTGTCCTGATCCACCTGGTACAGCAAGACACCGGCGCTCAGTCCGATGTGCAGGGTGTGGCCACTTGTATAAGGAATAGGGATAAAACGCGAATAGTTGCCATAGAGACCATAAGTCCCGATTGCGTCCGTTTTGTCGCCGAAGGCAGTCACGCCGTATTTATTGCCGGGCATATTTCGGTCGCTCAGTTCGGGGCAATATTCAGCCGACAGGTAATAGAATATGGGCGCCCCTTCCAGGCCGATCCACTGCTGACGGAAACCGGCATTCAGTACCATTTCATTGTGGCTTCGACTCAGGTAGTGACTACGGTCGATGGCGGCGGGGTTGATAAACTGCCAGTTGGAGCGGTAAAAAATACTATAGGGCGTTTGCTGCGCCAGGGCTGAGTAGGCGCATAAGGCGAACAAGAGGATAAAAAGTAATTTGGCGCGAAGACGGGGTAGCATAAGGCGTTCGTTATTTAATGATTTGAAAAAGAGGTGTTTTTTCCTGCAAGGGAGCCTGGATTTCAATGACGGGCGTTTGCAAATTATTCCCTTCCGAGCGTTTTTTAGCCACCAGGAACGGGACGCGTTTTTCCAGATACGTTTTTAATTCTCCGAAAGACAAAAAGGTGTCGTCGGCATAACCCGCCCCCTCGGCGCCCGGAAGCCCGGAATCGGGGGAGATCAGTTCATTGGTATCGTTGACGAATACTTTTTTGCCGTATAAGGCTTCCAGCAGCGCCTCGGTGAAAGCGCCGTTTTGCCAGCTCGCATCCTCGTACGAGAGCTGATTGTCGGAACAGGAAGTGAACGTAGCCATACCGGAAGCGATGCTGTTGGCTTCGCGCAACAAACGGCTGATCCGGATATCCGCATCCGCTCTGCCGCCGATGCTCACGCCGCTGTGGCAGGCGTCGATGAACAGGGCTTTTTTACAAACAATTTTGTTCAGGTAGTTATCAATCATGCTCTTGTAACTCACTGTCGTAGTGGATTTGAACGAGGGGTCGTAGTCCGAAGGTATCAGGCCGAAGGAGCCGTCGTTTTCGCGCTCGGTGCCATGGCCGGAGATGAAAATAATTAAATAATCGTTCGGCTTGATGTTACCCCTGCGGAAACGAAGCGCCAACGATTCAAACGCTTTTTCGATGGATTTCCCGCTCGTGCGTTCCGGCGAGGAGAGCGTATCGATCCACACCTCATTAAAAAAACCGCCGCCGGCCTGGGCGCGCATGGCTCCGGCGAAGTCGCGGGCGTCGGTGGTGGTGTACTTCAGGTCGCCATAAGGGACACCAATGGCCAGCACGTGCAAATTAGGCAATTCGGCGGTATAGTTGAACGTGATCGGGGCGATGCGCTGCCCATCCATCTCTATATAAAATTCATTTTTCCCGTTTTTCAACTGTACGTTGTACGTGAAGGTGTATTCGAAAATGTCGGGCTTTTCCGAATTGATATTCCGGATCAGTTCGGCGGCGTTTTTTTCATCTTCCACCAATACGCCGTTTTGGTATTTTTTGATGTCGGTAGCCTTCAGGTTTTCGTTGGCGGAAAACACCCTGACTTTTACACGTTCGTCCTTGGTTTGCGCTACTTTTTCCCGGGCGGCATTGCCCGACAGGTCTGGTTCCATTACGACCATCGTCACGCCGGACGAGAAACCGGCCTGCTGCGGGGCCGCGGGACCTTCCACGAAGGCCGGAAATTCGAGCAACTGGGCGCCATTGACTTGTACCTGAATATTGAGCGTAATTTTGCCCGGCACGACGCCGGGATCGGATTTTACCCAAACCGTGTAGGGCCGTTCCGTGCCGGCGGGCAAATTGCCGATGGGAATAGGCGCCGTATTCACTTTTACGCCCGCCGGCGCAGATACCACTCGGGCGGTGATGGTGCCCTCCGTAACAGGCACATCGCCGGTATTCCGGAGTTTGAACCGCAGGGTACCGCGTTCGCCGGCATCGAGTTTACCGTCGTTGCCTTCGTCGTCGAAATATAGGTCTTTGTAATCCAGTTTAGGCAGGCCGCGGGCAGCCAGGGTTTCATTATCGCGCAGGCACAACAAGCGGATAGCGGCGTTTTTACTGCCGGCATTGCGCACCGTACCCACCAGCAGGTAGGTGTTTTTAGCCGTCCAAAGCAGGCGGACTACTTCGAAATCGGCGTCTTTGACGAGATCAAAAATCGTCCGGTCGCCGAATTTTTCATTGTACACCTGCACGGAGGTCGTATTGGACATTACCCGGCGCACCACCAGCCATTTGTTATTGCCCGGGGTGATGAACAAAGCGCTGGCATAGTCTTTATCGTCCGATCCGAACACCTGGGGCAGATTTTCCCGCTTGCTGTCTTCAAATTCGGCCAGCCACACGTCGCTGTCGCCGTTGGAATTCCAGGATTCACCGGCGAGTAGTAATTTCCCCTGGAGCGTACCGGTGATGCCGTGGATTTTTTCCTTCCATCTGGCGGAAAAGTTTTGCCGGTCCAGCACACGTCCGTCTTCGTCAATTTTATGCACCCACACGTCGCCGGGCCGGATATCCCGTCGCCGGTCGCGTTTGCTGTAACCGCACAGCCACACGCAGCCCGGCCCTTTTTCCATCCCCATCAGGGAGGCCACGATGCCGTCGCCCACCGGCGAATGAGGTTTTATCGTGTTGCCGTCCACCTCCGTCATCCACACGCTGCCGTCTTCCAGGGTGGAGCTAAAGCCGGCGATCAGGCCCGAACCTTTCTCCAGCCAAACGATTTTTTCGAAGCGGTCCTCCCCGGCCTGACCGTGCAGGACGTGGTTGCCGATCATTTCACCCGTTTCATCCACCCGCAGCAGCCAGCCTTGCCGGCCGGCCTGGGTGCCGGCATCGGCAGATCCGACCAGGTAAAAAGTGCCGTCGCCGGCATCGGCGATACCGGTAAGTACATCGTTGAGTTGGGCCACGTCGAACGTGACGAAAAGTAAAGAATCGCCGGTGAGCGCATCTACAAGGGCAAAAAAGCCGTCCGTGCCGGCTTTTTGCGTTTGCACTTCGCCCACGAGGGCCAGGCGGCGTCCGTCTTGCAAGAGCTGGGCCTCGCGTATGGTTTGGGGCTGGGCGGATTTGAACGTTTTATCCCAATTTATCTCCAATTGAAGCCCTTGTTGCGCCGGCGCAACACCGGCAACAAACAGGAAAAACAGATTGGATATCCACTTTTTCATATCATTTAAGTTTAAAAGATCACATCAAAAAATCATCAAAGACCACAAGGGTATTTCACTGCGCAATGACGATGTCTTGCTGAACCCGCCCGCTCAATTTGGTTTTACTGGGTATTTCCACGTCCTGCCCGCGGATCAGCAGACCCGACAAAAGCATAAAAATGGCTACGCCGAATATACTTGATTTGGTGGCGGCCAGCCCAACCATAGCCCCGAGTGTCAGCCCAATACTCAGCACCCAGGCTAATGCGCGCCGGTCGCGGCCGGTACTCGAGTACGGCGTGCCATATAAAAATACCCGCTGGCCGTCCACGGCTTCCACGCTGATCGCCTCCACCGTTATTTTACCCGGCCGGCCATACACACCCGCCCGGCGTGCCTTGATCACTTTTCCTTCTCCGTAACGACCGGCATTAATCAGCGTTTGCCCGTCCACCACAATCGGCCGGTACACGCTCAACTCAATCAGATTTCCGCCTTCCGCAGTGCCGGATGAAACGTTTTCAAATAATTCGAAAGTAATCTCCGTGCCTGCCCGAAGTATAATCCCCGCGCCACCGGATTTGGCAGGCTGCTCCGGGAGGGTCATCCCGGTACCCAACAAACAGGTTAACAGGCAAAACAGACAGATCAGATACTTGTGTCGATTTGAATTCATGGTTTTCAATATTTGAATATTGGGTAAATGTAAAACTGAGTGGCAGAACGCCGGCGGAAGTGCCCGCTGAAAGCACAAATTTATCGTATCAAAAATAAATCCCGGCAAAAATGGGTACCCCGCGCTAAATAGTTCTACTAACAGGCAAAAGGAATTCAAACTTGTCTGCTAAAAAAACAATCCTATACCATGAAAAAGATCGCTTTACTCTGCCTGACCCTTCTGAGCCTCGCCGCTACGCTCGCCGCCAAATCGCAATCCAGTGCCCCAAAAGTGCTGCCCGCCGGCACACTGGTACTGCTTGAAACCACCGAAAAAATCGCTTCCGATCAGGTAACCGTGGGTAAAACCCTGCTGTTCCGCGTCCGGATGAACGTGGTCGTCGATGGCAAAATCGTAATCGCCGGCGGCGCCCTGGCCATCGGGCGGGTAAAGTCGATCAGCCGGGCCACCTTCAACCATCCCGAAGAAATCACGCTCGAAGTACAATACGCCCAAGCCGTCGACGGCCAGCAAATCGCCCTGAACGGCGCCGAACAAACCTACCGCGGCATATTCGCCAACGAAAGCACGATCGTGGAGCCCGCCCAAACCATCACCGGCACCGTGATGAACAACACCTGCATCAATTTCTAATCTCGATATCTGCACCCGCCATGAAAAAGTTTGAAGTTCAAAGTTTGAAGTTTGAAGCACCGGGCGCCGGTATTATCCGGATGCTACTGACCGCGATAGCCCTGATATGGGGAAGCATCGCCCTCTCTGCCCAGCCCCGGCCCGCGCTGCCGCTTATCCCCGCCGCACCGGCCGTACAATGCCGCCTCGCCGGTTTCCCCTGCCCCGATGCCGAACCCGGACAACGTATCTTTTTTACCGTACAGGAAGACGTGTTTCAAAACGACATCCTGTGCGTAGCCGCCGGGGCGAGGGCCAAAGGGACGATCCAGTCCATTCGCCGTACGGGAACAACCTTGTTGCTGGTGATCGAACCGGTAACGGTGCAGACGGTGAATGGCCCCCTCGTTGCGCTGGTGTCCAAACCGGTGACGTTGGAGCTGAACCTTTCCGATCCCGAAGCACGCTACTGCCCGTTTTCGACGGGGCTTGCGCCGGTGTTGTAGCGCGGTATTCCCATCCTGCCACCCGGTTATCATAAAAATCCCCCCTGCCATTTGGAAGAAACACGCCGCAGAGAGCGTATTTTGCCGGCGCTATTGCTCATTCGCGGGTGCAAAACAAAACGCAATGCCCGGCGAAACCGATTCCGCCCGCTAAAATTGTTGTTTCATGCGTAAGCCCTTTTCAACTGGCCGCCGGTCCGGGTTAGTCCCGGTTTTATCCCTCCTGGCTTTGCTTGCTTCCCAGCCCCTGGATGCCCAACAGCCGCAAATGGTTGCTATCCCCGGGGGCTCCTTCTCCCTCGGCTGCACGCCCGCCCAGCAGCCTTGCGCTGCCGATAACACTGCCCATACGGTTACCCTCGATTCGTTTTTCCTCAGCGCCTACGAAGTGACGCAGGCCCAATATCTCGCCGTCATGGGCAACAACCCTGCCGCTAATGCCGCTTGTGCCAAATGCCCGGTGGAGAACGTCTCCTGGTACGACGCTCTGCGCTATTGCAACCGCCTCAGTCAGCAGGCGGGCCTGGCGCCCTGCTACTACGCCGATGCGGACCTGACAGCGGTATTCGACGGCAACAGCGGCCCGGTGTACTGGAATACCGAAGCCAGTGGTTACCGCTTGCCCACCGAGGCCGAGTGGGAATACGCGGCCCGCAGCGCCGGCGCCGACGACTTGACCTATGCCGGCAGTAATACCGCCGCAGATGTCGCCTGGCTGGCGGCCAACAGCGGCGGCAGTACCCGCCCTGGCGGCCAATTGGCACCCAATGCCCTAGGCTTTTACGACATGAGTGGCAACGCAGCCGAATGGGTATGGGATCATTACGCAACTTTCTCCGACGGCCCCGTGTGCAACCCGCTCGGCCCCGTGGCCGGCAGCAACCGCGTGCTGCGGGGCGGGGATTTTCAGTCGGACGCAGCAGCGGCCCGGCTGGCCTTTCGGGCGACCGCGGCCCCGGGCAGCGCCAACGGAAGGACGGGCTTCCGGGTGTGCAGCGACCAGGCGCCGGCTATAACCCTACCGGACTGCGTATCGATGCTGACCGCGCCTGCCAACAACGCCACCGCCGTGGCACTGACCAGCATGATCGAATGGACTGCCGCCGCCAATGCCACAGGCTACCGCATCTCCCTCAGTACTACGCCCGGCGGCACGGACTTGGTGAACAACCAGGACCTCGGCGATACGCTCCGCTACGACTACCCTGGCTGTTTCCCGCAAAATACGACCATTCATGTGACTATCACACCGTACAATGCGGCTGGGGATGCAGTGGGATGTGCGGAGTTTTCATTTACGACGGGTAGCGGAGTGTCGGATATGGTGTTGATGCCGGCTGGGACTTTCGAAATGGGCTGCACGGCTGAGCAAATAGGTTGTGGTAATGACGAAGACCCAATTCACCTTGTCACTTTGGACAGTTTTTGGATAAATCGCTACGAGGTGACACAGTGTAATTGGGAAAGTTTGATGGGAAATTGGACCTACTATTTCGGGAATTGCGGAAACAATTGTCCTGCCGAGCAGGTAAGCTGGTATGATGTTATTACTTACTGTAACCGATTGAGCCTACAAGAAGGACTTGAACCAGTGTATTACTTCGATCCAATCTTCACAAATGTGTTTGATACGTTGATTGGGAATTTGGGAGTTTATTTAGATGTTTTTTGGAAGATGAATGCCATGGGTTATCGGCTCCCAACAGAAGCCGAATGGGAATATTCTGCTCGGGGTGCTGGGGCAATGCCTCAGACGGTGTACAGTGGCAGCAACACAGTATGGGATGTAAGTTGGTATGCTTTGAACACTAACACAACTCGACCAGTAGGCCTAAAACAACCTAACGCTTTAGGCATTTATGATATGAGCGGCAATGTATTCGAGTGGTGTTGGGACTTTTATTCTGATGCCTACTACAGTAATAGTGCGGAATATAACCCAGTTGGCCCGTTTTTAGGCCCCAACCGTGTCTGTCGGGGCGGCAGCTATAATGTGGCTCCCCATAACCATCGGGTAGCGGACCGGAATGTCGCTGGTCCTGGCACCCGAAATGCAAATTACGGATTTCGGCTTGCCAGGGGCATGGTCTCCCAACCCCTTTCCTGCGTCCCCTCCCTTACCACCCCCACCCCCAACGACACCGCCGTAGCCCTCACTATCATCCTCGAATGGCAGCCCGCCGCCAACACCACCGGCTACCGCATCTCTCTCGGCACCAGCCCCGGCGGCACAGATCTGATAAACGGCCTGGACCTCGGCGACACGCTCCGCTACGACTACCCGGGATGTTTCCCGCAAAATACCACTATTCACGTGACCATAACGCCGTACAATACGGCTGGGCCGGCCTCGGGATGCGCAGGGTTTTCGTTTACTACCGGAAGCGGAGTGCCGGATATGGTGCTGGTGCCGGGCGGGACGATTAACCTCGGCGGCACCGCTGTGACAATAGATAGCTTACAGATAGGGCGCTACGAAGTGACACAGTGTGAGTGGATTGACATAATGGATTATAACCCGAGTATTTTCACAAGCTGTGGAGGAGATTGCCCTGTAGAGCGTGTCAGTTGGTACAATGCAGCAACTTTCTGCAACCGTCTTAGCCTACAGGAAGGATTTGAGCCTGTGTATTACCTCGATGCAGGTTATACTCAAGTGTTCGACTCCTTGGTAGATAACAAAGATATATACGTTGATATATTTTGGAAAACAGGGGCTAATGGTTACCGCCTGCCAACAGAAGCAGAGTGGGAGTATGCTGCACGGGCAGCCACCGATACACCAAATTACACCTTTGCTGGCAGCAATACAGTGCAAGATGTAGCATGGTATAATGGCAATTCCTCTACCCCCTTTGCTGGTTATACGACTCACCCGGTAGGACAAAAACAGGCGAATGGACTTGGGCTATACGACATGAGCGGCAATGCAATTGAATGGTGCTGGGACTGGTGGAGTGCTACCTTTCCATTTGGGTCAAACAATCCAACCGGGCCTCCAGGTGGCTCCCACCGTATCGAACGGGGTGGATCCAAGTCATCCCCTCCGATTTCGGTTTCGGTTTGGTATAGGGGAGGATATTGGCCTGGTGCTAACGGTGGAGTATTAGGTTACGGCTTCCGCCTCGCCAGAAGCCTCCCCAACGCCCCCAGCTGCGTCCCCACCCTCACCACCCCCGCTCCCAACGACACCGCCGTAGCCCTCACCACCATCTTCGAATGGCAACCCGCCCCTAATGCCACCGGCTACCGCATCTCCCTCGGCACTACGCCCGGCGGCACGGACTTGGTGAATGGCCTGGACCTCGGCGATACGCTCCGCTACGACTACCCGGGTTGCTTTCCGCAAAACACCACTATTCATGTTACCATAACGCCGTACAATGCGGCCGGGCCGGCTTCGGGATGCGCCGGGTTTTCGTTTACTACCGGAAGCGGAGTACCAGATATGGTGCTGGTGCCGGGCGGGACGATCAACCTCGGCGGTGAAAATCCGACTACGCCGGTGACGATAGATAGTTTCTATATGGGGAGGTACGAGGTGACGCAGTGCGAGTGGGAGAGCGTGATGGGGAGTAATCCAAGTTTATTCACGGCCTGTGGCGGCGATTGCCCCGTGGAAGTTGTGAGTTGGTATGATGTCCTCGTATTTTGCAACCGGCTGAGTATACAGCAGGGCCGCACACCTGTGTATAGCATAAATGGTAGTACAAACCCCGATGATTGGGGGGCCGTGCCGACAACGCAGGACCCGACTTGGGATGCCGTAGTCGCCAACTGGAACGCAAATGGCTACCGGTTGCCGACGGAAGCGGAATGGGAGTATGCGGCGCGGGGAGCGACGAATTCGCCAAACTACCTGTCTGCCGGCGGTGATTCATTGGATTTGGTAGGTTGGTACTCTTATAACAGCCAAGTGAATTATACTCCTAATCATTTTGGGCAAGGTACCCACCCCAAAGGTGAAAAAGGGCAGAATGGACTAGGACTGTTTGACATGAGCGGTAATGTTCGAGAGTGGTGTTGGGATTGGTGGGGAGGAACTTTTCCATCTGGGCAGAATAACCCGACCGGATCAGCTGGAGGTTTGGATCGTGTTATGCGTGGTGGCGATTTTTTAAATAATCAAGAGCAATGCCGGGTGGCGTACCGTGGGGGATTCGGGTTCAGCTCCTACATCCGCGCCAGCAGTTTTGGCTTCCGTCTTGTACTCGTCCCGTAGTCAGTTGGCAGTTCATACCGGCTTTACTTATGAGCGTTTTTTACCATACCGCTTTCCGGCGGGATTTCGAAAAACCGTTACGCTATTTGAAATTTTGTGACACTACAAAAATGAATAAATCAACCCTATTCCTCTTCGCCTTCTTCCTGCCCCTCGCGGCCCGGAGCCAATGCGTATCCCCCCTCGCGAGCGGAACGACGGCCGGCCTGCATGCAGTCTTTTTCACCCAGCCCGATCGTGGCTACGTGGCCGGCGAGGGAGGGACGCTGCGCCGTTCCACGGACGGCGGGGCTACCTGGGCAGACCAGGATGCCCGCACGGCGCAGACCATTCAGGGATTGTATTTCCGCGACGACAACAACGGCTGGGCCGTCGGCGACCGGGGGCTCATCCGGCACACTTCGAACGCGGGCGCGAACTGGCGTATGCAAACAAGCCCGGTGCGCAGCGACCTGTACGATGTGGCCTTCTCATCGGCCCTGACGGGGCTGATCGCCGGCGAGTGCGGCGTCATCCTGCGCACCACGGACGGCGGGGCTACCTGGGTGCTGACGCCCTCGGGTACTTCCAACACCCTGTACTCCATCGCGATGGAAGGCAATCTGGCCCTGACCTGCGGCGAAGGCGGCGTAGCGCTGCGCAGTACGGACGGCGGACAAACCTGGGCGCCGCTGAGCGGACCGGTTGCCGGCAATTTCCGGGTGGCGGCGCTGGCCGATACACGCGCATGGATGGCCGGTGATGGCGGCGCGGTCTGGCAATCAGCCGACAACGGCGACAACTGGAGCGCACAAACGGCTGTCGGCGGCAACTGGAACGGACTGGCCGCCTGGAGTGGCCAAAAAGCCCTGCTGGCCGGCTCGGGGGGCAAGGTGTTCCGTACTCAGGACGGCGGTGCGGTCTGGACGGACATTTCCAATCCAACCATCCCGGAAACCCTCTACGACGTCTCTTTTGCCGATAGCGCAACGGCTTACGCTGCCGGCGCTATCGGCAGGGTACTTAAAATTTCCTTCCCTTCGGTGCTGGCTGGCGGGCCTGCCCTGGCCTGTCCGGGCGCTTCGGTCAGCTTGTCGGCAAGCGGGGGCGGGCCGGGCGCCGGGTACAGTTGGTCCGGGCCCGGCGGCTTCGCTTCCAGCCAGCAAAATCCCGTCGCACCGGCGCAGGCCGGCGTTTACACCGTGACCCTCACGGAGCCAGGCGGTTGCACCGCCACCGCCACAGTCAACGTCACCGTAAACGCGCTGCCGCAACCAGTGGCTACTGCCAATCCAGCCGAGTTGTGTAGCGGGGCTTCTGTTTCACTAAACGCCTCAGGCGGCATCACTTACACCTGGTCCGGTCCCGGCGGCTTCACTTCCTCCCAGCAAAATCCGCAGCGCCCCGATGCCACCCCGTCCATGAGCGGCATTTACACCGTCACAGTCACCGACGCCAACGGCTGCACCGCCACCGCTACGGTCAACGTCACCGTAAACGCCTTGCCACAACCAGTGGCTAGTGCCAATCCAAGCGCATTGTGCAGCGGGGCTTCTATCTCATTCAACGCCTCCGGCGGCATCACTTACACCTGGTCCGGCCCCGGCGCCTACACTTCCTCCCAGCAAAATCCGCAGCGCCCCGACGCCACCTCGGCCATGAGCGGCGTCTACACTGTCACCGTTACCGATGCCAACGGCTGCTCTGCAACCGCTACGGCCCAGGCAGAAGTATGGGCTGCTCCTGTTCCCAACCCTTCAGCCAGTCCGGCGCACTGCGGCAAATCGGATGGAAAAATTGATCTCCTCCCCACTGGCGCCGCGCCATTCCGCTTCGATTGGGCCGACCTGCCCGGTGTACAGAACACAGAAGACCGCATCACCCTCCCCGCCGCCACCTACACCGTCACCATCACCGACGCCAACAACTGCAGCGCTGTTTCCACCGTCACGGTCGGCAACCTCGACGGCCCCAATGCCGCCGCGCTGCCCCAACCGGCCGCCTGCGGCCAACCTATCGGTATGATTGATCTGATCCCCGCGGCCGGCGCTCCACCGCTGTCGTTTTTGTGGAATACCGGCGACACCACCGAAGATATTTCCGGTTTGCCGGCCGGCACCTACACCGTCACCATCACCGACGCAGGGGGATGCACTTTTGTTCAAATCGCCCAGGTATTCGGCCCGGCCCCAATGGAAACCCAGAACCTGCTGGAAGATTGTCAGGGAGCCGACGACTCCTACCGGGTCACGCTCACGCTCGCAGGCGGCACGCCGCCGTATAAGGAATTGTCCGGACTCGGCGCAATTGCCGGCAGCCAGTTCACCGGGCCGGTAATCCCCAGCGGTTCGGTCTATACCTACCGCTTCAGCGATGCGGAGGACTGCCCGCCGCAAGTGGTGAACGGCTTGCACGACTGCAATTGCATCACCCAGGCCGGTACGATGGACCCCGCCCCGCTCATCGTTTGCGGCGACACCCCGGTGACGGCGCTTCATCAGCAGGATCAGTTTCTGGCGCCGGGCGCAATTCTGCTGTTCGTGCTCCACCAGGGCAGCGGCTCCAACCTGGCCAACCCAATCGCCTGGAATACCGTACCCACGTTCGCCTTTACAGGCGGGGTGGTATATGGCAATCAATACTACATTTCGGCGATAGCCGGAACACAAAACGGCCCCGGCAGTATCGACCTGAACAATGCCTGCCTGTCGGTAGCGCCCGGAACGCCGGTTACCTTCGTACAACAGGTGTTATCTGCCGTGTCGGCGGCCATTTGTATCGGTGATGCGTACACCCTCGGCGACACCATAGTGCAGGCGCCGGGAATGTACACGCGCGTCCTGATGGGCAACAACGGCTGCGACAGTACGGTGCAACTGACCCTCAGTGTCCGCATACCGGACGTCACACTCGGCCCCGATGCAAACATTTGCTTAGGCGACTCCCTGCTGCTGATTGCTAAAAAGACGGGATGCACGGGTTGCTCCGTCCAATGGAGTGTTCCGGGCGACAAAGACACTATCCTGGTAAAACCCAATACCAAAACAATCTATTCCGTTGAAATTCAGGACAATATCGGTTGCCGGGCGCAGGACGACATAACGATAAATGTTGGGATGCCTGTTTCCGTCGATCTCGATGTGGTGGTTTGCGACAGCATGCCCTGGTACGTCGGAGGAAAAGCGTACACCGAACCGGGTTTTTACGAAATCCCGCTGCTTTCCGCTGCCGGCTGCGACAGTACCGTGAACCTGACCCTGGAGTTTGCCGATCCCAAAACATACGCGGCGCTGGACGACACGTTGTTCTACCCGCCCGGTCTCGGACTGTCGGAACGTACCTTTAGTCTCGTGCAAAACGATCTGCTCCCCGTTGGCGGCGCCTGGTTGACCACCCTGCTCGACGCTCCCCAAGCCGGCACGGCCATACTCGCCCCCGGCGGCACGCTGGTGTACCGGCTGACGAATACCGCCTTTCTCGGCGTAGACTCGTTCACGTACCAGCTCTGCGATACCTTCTGCACGGGCCCCTGCGACACCGGCCGCGTGGTACTGGTAGTGCAGGACGGCCTGGTGGAAGCCGCCGAAGAAATGCCCAACGCGTTCAGCCCCAACGACGATGAATTCAACCCGACTTTTGACCCGCTTTTTTATTTTAAAGATAAAAAATTCATCGTGCCCAACGGCAGGGTCAGTATGACAATCCTGAACCGTTGGGGTGAAATCGTCTGGCATGCCGACGATTACCCCAACGGCGGATGGGATGGTAAATCAGGTACCGGCAAATTGGTGCCGCAAGGCACCTACTACTATATGCTCCGCATGGCCCTGGGAGAAACCATAATATTGAAAGGAGCCGTGACGGTGTTCAGATGACAAACGCAAGATTGCGCATTGGAACCATTCTCGTTTCCTGATCAAGATTCAGACACCACCGGATTCCCCTCGTTGATCCATTCGTTCATACCGGCAGTGTAGTTGAGCACGTTGTCGTAGCCGTGTTTGGCCAAAATGGAATAGGCGATAGCGGCCCGGTCGCCGCCCTGGCAGTGGATGACCACCCGGCGGTCTTTGCTGATTTTATCAAGATTTTTCTCGATCGTACCTACGAATATGTTGTCGGCCCCCTGGATGTGCGCCGTTTTGTATTCGGAGGCGCCGCGCAAATCTACCAGTTGCAGGTTGTTTTGCTGCTTCAGGTTTTTGAATTCGTCCACCGAAATTACCTTGCCTGTTTCGAGCGACTGACCCGTGTGGGTTGCCCAATCGTTCACGTTGTCCACATAACCGATGAGGTTGTCTAAGCCGATACGCATGAGTTTGCGGGTCAGGTCTTCCATTTGTTCTTCGGCAGCCACCACGATAAACGGCTCATTGTATTCTAAAAACCAGCCGGCCCAGGTGGCAAAAGCGTTGTTGCCGGGGATATTGATGCTGCCGGGGATGAAGCCTGCCGCGAAATCGGCTTTGTTCCGGGCATCAATGAGTTTTATCCCTTTGCCCAGGTTGGCAATAAGTTCGGCTGCGCCAAATTTTTTGACTTTCGGCACTTCGGTCAACAAGGGGCGGTCCACCTTGTTGAGCTTTTTCATCATGGCAAAATACTTGGGCGGCTCGGGTTGGTCGGCCAGCAGGTATTGTACGAAACCGGGTTCGTCCGAATCGTACTGAAAAGCCCAGTTCCGGACTTTTTCGTAGCCGATCGTGGAGCTCGGTACGGCGCCCAAGGCCTTTCCGCAAGCGGAGCCGGCGCCGTGGCCGGGCCACACCTGGATATAGTCGGGCAGGTCGGCAAATTTTTTGATGGACTTATACATTTGTTGCGCGCCCAAATCCTGCGTGCCTTTGAGACCGGCGGCTTTTTCCAGCAAATCGGGGCGCCCTATGTCGCCTACAAAAACGAAGTCGCCGGTGAACAACATCACGGGATTGTCGGATGCCGGGTGGTCGGTGAGCAGGAAACTGATACTTTCGGGCGTGTGGCCGGGGGTGTGCATCACTTTGAAGGAAAGATTACCCAGTTTAATGACATCGCCGTCGTGCAAACCGTTGTGCGGGAACTGGTATTGCCAATCCGGACCGCCTTCATCGGACAGATACAATTGCGCGCCGGTGAGGGCGGCCAGTTCGCGCGAGCCGGCAAGAAAATCGGCATGGATATGCGTTTCGGCCACATGGGTGATGGTCATGTTGTTCTGTTTGGCAATTTCGAGGTAAGTGTCCACATCCCTTTTAGGGTCAATTACCATGGCGACGCCGGCTTTTTGACAGCCGATGAAATAACTGGCTTGTGCCAGGCTTTTGTCATATACGTGTTGGAAAAACATGATGTAGAAAATTTTATTTTTTAAATAATTGCGTAGTGCTATGCCCGATGGAAGGTATCAACACACGGCTAAGATAACCCTGTTTTGCGCTGATTTTATATTTTACCGGGGAACAACGCTGCAAAGTTGGGGATATGTACAGGCGCTTTTCCGTGATATTTATCACAGCCCTGAAATTCTCGTCTGAAATCCCGCCGGATGATGAACCTAATCCCGTTTCAAACGATATGCATACCGTAACTGCAACTTCATGGATACTGAAATACTCGCCCGCGTCCAATTCGCTTTCACCATCGCCTTCCACTACATATACCCGCCGATAAGTATCGGGTTAGGCCTGATTCTGGTCATTATGGAAGGTATGTACCTGCGCACCGGAAAAAAAATTTATGAACAGATGACCCGGTTCTGGATCAAAATATTTGCCCTCATTTTCGGCATCGGGGTGGCAACAGGTATTGTGATGGAATTTGAATTCGGCACCAACTGGGCTACCTATTCCAAATACGTAGGCGACGTATTCGGCTCGGCCCTGGCCGCTGAAGGCATTTTTGCTTTTGCGCTCGAATCCGGCTTCCTCGGCGTCTTGCTGTTTGGCTGGAACCGGGTGGGCCCGCGTGTCCACTTCTTTTCAACGGTTATGGTTTGGCTGGGCTCTATGTTTTCGGCTGTATGGATTGTGGTGGCCAACTCCTGGCAGCAAACACCGGCCGGCTACCATATCGTGGGGGAAGGCCTGGCTGCCCGCGCAGAAATCACCGATTTTTGGGCTATGGTATTCAATCCGTCCAGCGTGGACCGGCTCTCGCACGTGTGGATCGGCTCTTTTCTCGCCGGGGCTTTTTTGGTATTGAGTGTAAACGCCTGGTATATTTTAAAAAATCGCCACTTAGCCATCGCCAAACCCGCGTTTAAAATTGCCCTGGTGGTGGCAGTAGTTGCTTCTCTGGCTCAACTCTTCACCGGGCACCGCAGTGCCGACGGCGTGGCTAAAAACCAACCGGCGAAACTCGCTGCACTGGAAGGACATTATGACTCTCTGGCAGTGGCGGATATGTATTTACTCGGCTGGGTCAATCAAAAAGAGCAAAAAGTAACCGGGCTCGGCATACCCGGCGGCCTCACTTTTTTGCTGCATCAGGATTTTGAAACGCCCGTTCGCGGCCTGAACAGTTTCCCGGAAGACGAACGCCCCCGGCAGGTGAATGCCGTTTTCCAGTTTTACCACATCATGGTTGCCATAGGGATGATCCTCATCGGATTGTCGTTGCTGGGCGCCTGGATGTGGCGGCGCGGGAAACTGTTTGAAAAACGTTGGCTCCTGCAGGTATTTGTATGGGCGGTGCTACTACCGCAAATAGCCAATCAAACAGGGTGGTTTGCAGCCGAAATGGGCCGGCAACCCTGGGTGGTATATGGTCTGTTGCGCACCAGCGATGCCTTTTCGCGCACCGTAACGGCCAACCAGATTTTGTTTTCCCTGGTAATGTTCACCTTGGTTTATATGGTCTTGCTTGTGCTGTTTCTTTACCTGCTGACGCGAAAAATTCAGCACGGGCCGGAAGACGGGTCCCAACACCAGGAAGAAAACGAAACGTTTTCCCGGCGGGAAAACCCACTGATGCGCGATCATAAAAAATCATAAAAACCGCACAATCCAAACAAAATATGTTCCTCGGTATTGAATATTCCACCTGGTGGTTTTTAGTCTTCGGCGCAGTCATTTCCGGCTATGCCATTCTCGACGGCTTCGACCTCGGCGCGGGCGCGCTGCATTTGTTTTTGAAAAAAGAGGAAAGCCGCCGCATTGCCCTCAATGCAATCGGGCCGGTGTGGGACGGCAACGAGGTGTGGCTCGTCATCGGGGGAGGCGCGTTGTTCGCGGGCTTCCCGGTGGCTTATGCTGCTATTTTTTCCGCCTTTTATGTCCCGTTTATGATTTTTCTCGTCGGGCTGATCTACCGGGCAGTTGCCATCGAGTTTCGCAGCAAAGAACCGGGACGCTTGTGGCGGGCGAGTTGGGACTTTATCTATTTTTTCGCATGCACCACTGTTACGTTATCGCTCGGGCTGATTCTCGGCAACGTAGCGCTCGGCATCCCGCTCGATACGAACCACGAGTTTGCCGGGAACTGGCTGGATTTTTTCAACCCCTTCAGCCTACTGGTTGCCATCACGACCCTGGCACTTTTTATGATGCACGGGGCAATTTTTCTGGCTATGAAAACGGAAAACCGGCTGTTTGCCAAATTGACCGTGCTGGCCAAAAACTTCACCATATTTTTTGTTGTCGCTTTTACGCTAACCTCGCTGTACACACTGTTGTATATCCCACATTTGAGCGACCAAATCCGCTCCAACCCACAGTTGTTTATCCTGCCTGTCATCATGGTACTTGCGGTGGCCAATATTCCGCGGCAACTGACACGCGGAAACTACCGATGGGCGTTTATCAGTTCAGCCATCACCATTGCCTCCCTGCTGGTTACCGTGGCCGTGGAGGTGTATCCGTTTTTGGTGTTTGCGACCAATGACCCCGCCAACAGTATCACCGTCGTCAATGCAGCATCCAGCGAAAAAACAATGGGACTGCTGCTAACGATTGCCCTGATCGGCACTCCGCTTGTCGGGCTGTACACCGCTTTTGTATTTTGGACCTTTAAAGGCAAAGTAAGGATGGATGATATGAGTTATTGATTTATCTCATACACCCGTATCTCCCCCCACGCATCCAGTATCGCGCACCGGTCGCGGTCGGATACCGGCAAAACGGCCACCCGGCGGACATCCGAGCCGTTTTCCAGGGATTTTTGATAAAACGCCCCGGCTTTGCTGATGTGAAACAGTTTCACCTCGTCGCGGGAAGCCACCACAAAACGCCCGCCGGGTAGAAAGGCGCCCGTGACCGGCGTAAAATTCGGGGCAAAAAAATCCAATTCCCGTACTTCCATTTCGAAGTCGAGTTGTATCAGGGCGCAGCCGTTGTCGGTGAGCGCCACCATTCGAAAATCCTGAAACGTATCCGAAACGCATAATTGACGAATCCGCCAAAGGGTGTTGCTTACTTCTGTTTTTCCGTGATCGTCGAAGCGCAGCAGCAGGTTTTCGATAAAGCAATAATACCTGTCGCCATGGGCAATCAGGCCCGGAAAGCCGGCGACAGCGGAAGCCGGTATCTCCTCCGGCCCCGGAACGACACAAGTGGACGTGCGCTGTAATTCGCCTGTCCGGGTATAATATTGCAGCTCCAGTTTATCATGGGTATCCACCAGGGCTACCAGATGATCCGCGCGGTCGAAACTTAGCCCCATCGCCTGCTCAGGCAACCAATCCGGGCAGCCGACGAGCAATTCCGTATCGAAATGGTCGTTTTTCGGCAATATTTTCTGTTCGAGGCTTTGCCGGCCGGCGCAACGGATGATCACCTGCGGATGCTCGTGTTGATTCAGGACGAATGCCGGCCGCGGATTGTCGTACACCGGTTGTTCCCAGGAGTAGTATTCCACATAGCCGTACCAGTTGCCCCGGGCCAGGTGCAGGCGCCCGTCTTTGACGCCGGCGGCCAGAAACTGATTGTGATAGCCGGTGGCATTCAGCCATTGAATACTACTGTCGAGTTGTATCCGGGCTGCCGCCTGCCGGTGCGCGGCGGCCTTTTTTTGATGGTGGATAAACCGGCTCGTATCACTTGTGATCATGCGGTCGCCGGGCAAAAACTTTGAAAGCGTACTCAATTTGCTCAGGTCGCCGCGGCTCGCGGCATCGCCCAGGATTTCGTAAGCAATATGGCGGGAGGTATCCCGTACTTCGGGCGCCGGATATTGGTCGTTGAGGTGCAACAGGACATTCAAAAACAGGGGGCGTTTTGCCCGCGGAGTTTGTTGTTCAAATACGTCCTGTATCCGCTGCCGGGTTTTTTCCGGTTCGTTTTCCACCGTCCGGTCAAAATATTGCTTCAGGCACGTCTCCGCCTGCTTGTTGCCCTGCCAGCCTTGCAACAGCATGTCCCGGGCGCGTTCCGGTTGCAGCAGTTTGTCGTTTGTTATACGGGCGCCATTGAGGTGGTCTTCGTTGTTCAGCAGCACCTCCAGGCTCTTTTCGTAATACCCGGCGGCCTTTTCGGGCCGTTCGATCTGTTGGCAAAGGTCGCCCGCTTTTTCATACTGCTTCAGTTCGTCGTACACGTCGATGGCTTCCTGAAAAAAACCGCCTTCTTCCAGGCATCCGGCGGCGGCGGGCAGGTTTTTCAGGTGATCTTTGTACAATACCGCCGCTTCGCGGAAATGGCCGCCTTGTTTCAGCACATTGGCCGCTGAATGAAAATCGCTCAACAAGTGGGCATAGATATAAGCGGCTTTGCGGAAATCGCCTCTCGCGATGGCTTCCTGTGCGGCTTTTTGGTATTTGCTGCGCAAATCGTTGTAATACGCACCGGCATCCCAGGTATCGGCAGCACCGCCGCCGCCGATACGGCTCAGGTCGAAATTGGCGCTGCGTGGCCCAAGTTTCCAAGTGGGCGGCGCCGTACCGCGAGTGGCATACGAATCGTCCAACGGAATGGCGTATTTGAGCGCTTCGTCGCTGTTTTTGTCGAACAAGTTGACCAGGCGCTGCAGTTCATTATTGCGCCGGCGTTCCAGTTCTTGCAGGTTGCGTTCGAGCCAATCCTGAAATTTATTCAACCACCCCGAACCGCCGCCTTTGGACTCCGGTAAAGCGTCGTTCAGTTTGTCCAGGGCATTTAAAGTACCTTTAATAACGCCCCTTTTGGCCTGATCGAGCGCTTTTTGCAAGGGCGTGGGCTCATCTTCTTCTTCCTTCGGAATATCCGCAAGCGGGCGGGTATCCAAATCCTCCCGAATAGAATTCATCACTTCTTCCGGGCTCGGGCGCCGCACTTCGATGTATTCCAGCACGGGTTTGGGCGGCAATCCCGGCTTGGCCAGCGACCAGTCGATGCCGGCAGCCGGGCTTTCCGCCAGCAGCGATACGGGGTCCAGGCGGTCGCTATGATGAAAACCGACCAGCCCGATCGTGGGGTGCAGCACCTGCACCTCCCAGCTCAGCAACCTGTGCCACTCCTCTGCGCCGATTTCGGGGTGAATGGCCGTATGCAGGGGAATAAACAGCCGATCCGCCACCCGGCAATATGGATTTTTCATGTCCAGCCCATGCAACGCCGCGCTATTTTTAAAAACAACCAACAGGCCGGCAGGCTCCACCGAGCGCAGCGATTCAGGCAATACATAACATTCCAACTCCCGAAAAGGGACGCCCCAGCGGTTGATCTCCGCGAGCCATTTTTCCGGTGAAGCGCCTTCGATAAAAGCCGCCGATACCGGGTGTTGGGTGGTTTCGGAATAGGTGAGTTTCATTGCCCGCATTGATCAATAAACGATTTTATATACTTGTCATAAAATTCGGCCGCGGGCAGGTGTTTCGAGGTTGGGTCGTTTATAAAAAGGTTACTTCCGCAGGTTGCGCTGTTGGAAGCCCAGGCGGCTGTCATGGCATTGGCAATCAGCACGATAGTCACTTCCGGGAGGTCCTTGCCGGCCGGTATCAGGTGCAGAAACCCGCGCGAATCGGCGATAGCCCGACTGCCATTCGGCCAGGTTCGTTCGTAAAGCAAACTTTGCGCGTTTTCAGGCAGGGCGCCGGCATCCACATTGCGCGATTCCGCCACGGCCCCTGCATCCCATTTCAAATGATCCTGATCGAGCAACCGAAGGTAATGATTATCGACGCACAACTCGCCGAAACTGGTTATATAGATACTTTTTACCCGTTGAATGGTGGAATAGGTGTGCCGGATAAATTGCTTGATGTCGTAAAAATTGATCCTGGCCAGCCGGCGTTGGTAGTAGCCGAAGATGGGGTCCGGTTCCAGAAAAACGCCGGCCTTTTGTCCGGTTGCTGCATCAATCATCTGAATGTCCTTCGAGATTTGAATGTAAAATTTGCCCTGATCGTAGGCGACGGCAGAAGCGCCGGCAAATCCTTCCGGGAAGTCTGTTTTGGCAACATTCCCCGGGCCGTTAAAATGGTACAGATACAAAGCGCCCCCAACGGTATGATGCACCAGGATAAATATTTCTCCGTATTTGCTAAAACCGATCACGTATTGGCCGGATTCGATAAAGGGCGCCAATTCCAGCGCGCCGGACCGGTCCTTGGGCCAGTGCAACACGCGCTGATGATCGGTCACCACCACCACGCCGAAGTCTTTATCAAAACAGGTATTTTGCCGGGTCATCCGAACTGCCGTCAGCGGGAAAAAGAGCGGGGGCGGAACCCGTTGAAAAAAGGCGGGCCATTGTCTCGGCCCGGCCAGGAGGGCCGGTTTTTGGGATGATTTTGGCGGCGCAAAAAGCAGCGCGTCCAGGTCGAATTTAGGCTTGCCGATAAGTTTACCCCGACCTTGTACAAATTCAAAAAACTCCAGTGACCCATCGCGGTGCAGGGTAACCAAAAAGCGCAGGCGTTGGCGGATTTCTGAAAAAGCGGCCTGAAAACTTTCGTCCCGCATGGCCTCCGCATCACTGATCAGGACATAGTCTTCGTTGTCGGTCCGGGGGGCTTTTGCAAAAAACTGACCCAGGGCATTGCCGCAATGCAAGGCGCTATCGAGTTGTTCGAGTGCGGCCATAACGCCCGCTTTACTTTTCAGGTCTATTTCCTCGTGCCGGCTGCCGCCCAACGCAAAGGCCCGGATGGCAGTGACGTGCCGGCTGTTTCGCGCAAAGCCCAGGGCCGTCGACAAAGCAAATACCCGCTGTACACCCCACATTTTCAGGGTGGTATCTACCAGTATGGTGCGCTGCCGGTCCAGGTTGGCCGGCGGTTCTTCGCGACGAAGAAAGAGGGCTTCATTGTTCACGAGGCGGGCGGTGAGGGTGAGGTCGTCGTGCGCCAGTTCGCTCAGCAGCAGGCGATCGAAATCGCCCCGGTTGGAAATGTCCGCAACCCCGCCAATGGGCAGGTCGCTCGCCCCGCGGGCATGCATCGGGATATTTAGGGCGGCCAGCATACGTCGCGCCAGACGCGCCAGGCCCATCGTTTTGGGGTCGTCTTCCAGTTCATCGAGCAGGTCGATCGGGCCAGGTTCCGGTAGAGGTAGTTCAGCGGGTACCGGCGGCGCCGGCAAGCCCGTCCGCAGGTGTTCTTCCAGACTGTTGGGCTCCGGAAATTTGCGGCAGGCAAAAGCCAGCGGGATAATTTCAATCAACAAAAATTGCTTTCCCGACTCCCGGCGTTCCTGGAAAACAGAGCGGTCGGTTCTACCACTGGAAAACTCGTCGAGCACCGCCTGCACCAGTTCCGGCGGAACCTGTGTCGCCCGGCTCTTCGTCGCTTCGGTGTCCAAAATTTCCCGGATCAGGTGAATACGGCTGTTGCCGGTGCGCAAGTCGGACGGTAGTGTCTGCACCTGGCGCAGCATGGTACGCGCCAGGGGATGTATCCGGAAGGCCCGCCCAAACTGGGTTTTCGACACCTCGGACAGCATACGAATATAAGAATCCAGCTTGGTGGAATCCTCCCGTTCCTGGCAAGCCGCCAGCAGGATCAATACCGTACCCAGCGGAGGCAGCCCGATGTCGGTTAGCCCCCGCAAAACGTTCATTAAATCCGCCGTATAGCATATCGTCTCCCCCTGAAGCCGCCATTCGACGGCTTCTCCGTTATCACACCATTTCCAGAAATGACCGGGCGGTGGTGTGAAATAATCGAGGACGATTTTTCTCAAATTGTTCATAATGTGGTCCCTCGCACGGCGCTTCGTGTGGCCGCTACAAAATGGCTTCGACTAATTTTATCCAGGCTGCCGTTTTCATCAAAAAGCAACACGGAATCATTATCCGGGTTATATTTTTTTTGAACCAGTTCCGACACTACGGGAAATTCAAAATCAAAACCGCCGGGCAGTAAAATTCCGTCGCGCATCCAGTATTCCCGCCCCGGCACCGGCGGCAGCACATCACCCAAAATCAGCGCTTTGCCCTGTGTCGAAGCGGCAAAACGCAGGCGCCGGAGCCGGATAATTGGAGCAGTGTCTGCATACGTCGCCCAAACAGGCCAATCCGCCAGCAGGGCAGCGCCTTGCTCCACCCGCCCCGATGGGATTACCCGGAGCGACACCCGGCGCTCCACTACGGCCGGCAGGGCGGAAACCGGCAATTCAACCGGCAGGAATCTGGTCAACGGCTGCCAGGGAAGTTTGGGCAATTGACCCACGGGGGTCAGGCCGCCCGGCAGGAACAGCAAATTGCCATCGCCCAGCCGGTAGGTCCGCTGCGCCGGCAATTGCCGGATTGTCAGCTCCGGTTGTTCTTTTGCAAAAATACCGCGCAACCAGATTTGCCCCTCCTGTACGGCAGCCTGCGCCTGCGGCCGGCAACGGATATAGCCGAGGGCGTCGACATCTTTTTCTGCTAATACGATGATGAATTCTTTCATATAAGTGTTGATATTTCGGGCTATTCACCGGGTGACTTTGAGTCACCCGGTGAATAAAAACCCATCATAAACCCTTCATAATCTGGTCCCACAACGCATCAATCGGCTGTTGCACAAACTGGCGCTGGGCGGCATTGCCGATCCAGGCACAACGGCCGTTCAGGTAACGCAGGCGGTCTTTGATAACGGCCCGCTCGGACATGGGCAGGTCGGCCTGCATCCATTTTTCGCTCAGGTTGGTCACCTCCCGGAAAATATCGTCGGCGTTGGGCAGGGCGTTAGCCGAAGCTTGCGGATGATGCTGTTCCGGTCCGGCCATATCGGCCTCCAGCGCGCCGTTGACGATTCCGGCAATCACTTCTCGCTGCTCCTCCGTGTCCCAGATATAACGCAGTATCCACATGTCGGAAGGAATAGCCGCCGTACGCTGGCAAAGCAGGGCGCTGGCAGCGATCAGCCGTTGCAATTTAACAGCCCGGCGGTCGGACACCGCCACTCCGGCATTGCGCAGTTTCTGGATCAGATCGAGGTAGGTCGTCCGGATTCCCTGCAAATCAATGGCGCCGATCTGCGCCTGCAGGCGGAAAATATCTTCGCAGTCGATACCCGGCTGCGTAGCCGGTTCTTTTTTTTCCAATTTCCAGCCGGCATCGAGCACCGCGTTCAGCATTTCCGGATCAACGTTGTCGCAACGCACCCGAATCAGGAAGCGGTCGAACAGGGCTTGCAGGGCCTCGTCTTCGGGCAAATGATTGCTGGCGCCCACAATCATCAGGGCCGGCAAAGCGCGGGTTTCGCGGCCCCGGCGGAAGATACGCTCATTCAGCACCATGAGCAGGCTGTTCAAAATAGCACTGTTGGCATTCAGAAGTTCGTCTAAAAAAACCAGGTTCGCTTCGGGCAACATCCCCTCGGTATTGGTCACCAAATCGCCCTCCCGCAGCCGGCGAATGTCGAAGGGACCGAAAATCTCGTTGGGTTCGGTGAAACGGGTGAGCAAATACTCGAAGGTTTTGCCGTGCAACAGTTTCGACAATTCGCGCACCATGGCACTCTTGGCCGTGCCCGGCGGACCGAGCAGAAACAGGTTTTCGCGACCAGCCAGACAGATGCCCAGCAGGTCGATGATATCGTCTTTGCCAATGAAGATTTCCTTCAGGTGGGCAAGTACCGCGTTGAGTTGGGCGACCGGTTTTTTTTGATCCATGTGGTTGGTTGATTAGTTGATTGGTTATTGGTTGAGTGGTTATTGGTTAGGTGGTTATTGGTTAGGTGGTTATTGGTTGAGTGGTTATTGGTTGAGTGGTTATTGGTTGAGTGGCAACTCTCGGTTTGTCGGACATGGCCGGTTTTTGAGGTGTAGTCTGCGAGGTACGAGCAGGCGACATCTCAAAAACAGTTGAAGCTAGACCTTTTTTAACTTCAAATGGTGTATTCTTTTCTGGTTTTCGAGATGTCGCCTGCTCGTGCCTCG
>CAUJEY010000133.1 GCA_963169325.1 Bacteroidota bacterium | reverse complement strand
GGCGATTGTTGCACCGGACACGATTTGCCCCGGCGACACCACTTTGCTGACAGCCTCCGGCGGCACGGGTTTTCAATGGAGCACGGGCCAACAAACCGCCCAAATCGAGGTGCAACCCGCCGCTACGACGACGTACGCCGTAACCGTTTCCGATGCGTATGCTTGCACCGCCACCGCGACCTGGACGGTTGTGGTGAAGGATTGCACGAGCGGGACGTTTTCGGCTTCATCGGGTGTAAATTTTCAGGTTTTTCCAAACCCGTTGCCCGAAGGCGAGGCGCTGCAAATCCTGCTCGAAAACGATTTTTGGGGTACGATGAAAGTTGAAATTTTGGGTTTGGACGGGCGGGTGTTCCAGACATTTTTCGAAGAAAAAACAACGCGCACCGTTGAAAAGGTTTTGAATCTTGCCGCGGTTCCGAACGCGTTTTTCGTTCGGGTGTCGGATGGGCAAACTTCGGCGACACGGTTGGTGGTGAAATTTTAGGACGTTGCCACAACGCAGGTTTTTCAAAACAAAAGATATTTTCAGGGAGCCCCTGTTTACTTTTACCTTTGAATTCCAACTTGTGACAATACATGACAGACAAAAACCAACCCACCGACTGGGATACACTCGCGCAATCTATCGAAGACGGGGAAGCCGTGCTCGTGCTCGGGCCGGATGCCATTCCGTTTTACCCGGCATCGCCCGAAAACAATCCGGAGACGGAAAGCACCTTCAGCCAACTCAGCCGGAGCCGGGTGCTCGAACTGCCGGACGGGCAAATCCAGCATTTTTACGCCCGCGACAACCTGTTTCAGTTCCGCGATGCAGCGGCCAAGCAAAGCGCCATGAAGTGCGTACGCGAGGCCGCGCGCGACCGCGCCTGGCTGCCCGATGCCGAACTGCTGCGCCAGATTGTGCAGATGCCCTTCGCGGTGGTGCTGTCGCTCAATCCCGACAAGTATTTGTACGAGGCGTTTGTGCAATACTGGCGCGAGCCGCAATTCGATTATTTCACCACCAAGAGCAAACCCGTTATCCCGAACGTGCAGTTCCCCACGAGCGACAAACCCCTGCTCTACAACCTCTGCGGCAGTGTACAGGACAAATTGGACAGCGTGGTGCTGGATTACTACGACCTGTTTGAGTTCCTGAAAAGCCTACTGCAAGACCACAACATCCCGGAGGATTTGGGAAACAAACTGCGCGACGCCGACCGCTATATCCTGCTCGGCTTCGACCTGGAACGCTGGTATTTCCAGTTGTTTTTGCACTACATCAACAAGTTGGACCACAACCCCTTCAACAATTTCAAGCAGAGTTTTCCCATTCTCAGTTACGCGAACGAGGCCAGCTCGGAGTTTGTCATGCGGCAGTTCAACATTCAGCACATCGCCACGAACCGCAACGAGTTTGAACTGCTTTTCGAGGCTTGCCGGAAAAAGGGCATACTCAGGCAGTTGCACGATGCTGCCTCGCCGGTGGAGACGCAAATCCGGATGCTCACCGTGCAGGGCAAATTTGACGAAGCTTTCGCCCTGCTGGCCCAACGCTCTCCGGAAGCCGAGCGCAACCTCGACATCCCGCATTTGCAGGGCCGCTACCACGCCTTGCTTGCCAACGAACAGCGCGGCGCCCTCGGCCCCGCCGAGGCCGATTTGGAACGCAACCGTATCCGCTACGCCCTGCTCGCCTTTGCCCACCAACTGCCAAAACCATGAGCCAGCAAAACTTCCGATACCCCGGCGTTCAGCCCTTTCAGCGCAGCCAGAGCGACCGCTTTTTCGGGCGCGACGACGACGGTGCGCGTTTCCTGTCCCTGATTTTGCAGGAAAAACTCTGCGTCCTGTACGGCAAATCGGGCTACGGCAAATCCTCTCTGCTCAACGCGGGCATCCAGCCGCGCCTCGACGCCGAAACCGCCAAAGGCAAACGCCGCTATGTGGCCGTGCCCATTCGTTTTCTCGCGGCGGGCGGGCAGGGCGACGACAACCTGTTCGAGCAGTTCGATTTTCACCTCACGCGGGCGATGGAAGCGGCGGGCATCCCGAAAGTTGCTGACGCCGCCGTGTTGCCCAACACGCTTTGGGGCTGTTTCAAAACCTGGCAGACCGACCCCGGCACGGTGTTCGTGCTGCTGTTCGACCAGTTCGAGGAGTTGTTTTCGTACAAAGCCGAGCAGCAATCGGCCTTCCGGCAGCAGTTGGCGGAACTGCTGTACTCCGATTATCCGAAATTTTTGGAAGAAAACGAGGCGCGCCTGGCGCCCGAAACCGCCACGCGTTTGGCGGAAAAAACCAACGTCCACACCGTGCTGGCCATTCGCGCCGACCGCGTGAGCGAACTTGACCGGATGCGCGACCACTTGCCGAAAATCAGGGAAAAATGGTTCGAACTGCGCGCCCTGCCCCTCGAAGAAGCCGCCAAAGCCCTGACCACCCCGGCGGAATTGCCCGGCGATTTTGCTTCCCCGACCTTTCTGTTCGAAAAAAGCGCTCAGCACAAAATCCTCGATTTTCTGCACGACGCCGAGGGTTTGATTGACCCGATCCAACTGCAAATCTTAGCCGAATCCTTCGAGCAGCGGGTCGTCCACGAAGGCTTGCGCGCGTTCGACGCGGGCAATATCGGCGACCCGCGGGCCGTCATCGCGCGCTACTACTCCGACAAGATCACCGCCATCGCCGACCCCGCCGAGCGCCTTGCCGCGCGCCGCCTCTGCGAGGAAGGCCTGGCGCAGGAAGGCGAACCGCCGATTCGCCTGAGCCTGCACGCTGCCCAGATCAGGCAGTTTTTCGGCATCGAAACGCCATTGTTGGCACGGTTAGTGGATGCGCGGCTGCTGCGCGCCGAAGCGGGCAAAGGCGGTGGGGCGACGTATGAATTGCCGCACGATACGTTGTTGGGGGCGGTGTTGCAGGCGAAGAAAGTGCGGTTGGAGGAGGAGCGGAAGGCGGCGGAGACGCGGGCGGCTGAAGAACTCGCCCAGCGGGTGGCCGAGGCGGAGGCCAAGGCGACGGAGGAAAAACGCCGGGCGGAGGAGGCGGAACGGCTCCAGCGGCAAGCCGAATCGGAAAAGCGCAAGGCGCAAAAAATGAGTCTGGTGGCGATTGGGATGGCGTTTTTGGCTTGTTTGGGGCTGTTGGGGGCGGGGTGGTTGTACGACCAGAGTGAGAAAGAAAAAGTAAAAGCCGAAACCGAACGCAACAAGGCCATACAAAGCGACAGCCTTGCACAAGTGGCCAAAAAGGAGGCGGTTGAAAAATCTATTGCCGCTCAGCGTAGCGATAATTTGGCCCAAATCGAGAAAAACAAAGCCTTGAATGCCTTAGAAACCGCCCGCATCGAACAACGCAACAAACTCTTGGCCGATGCCAAAGTCTTCCGCAAGGAAAAACGCTACGCCGATGCCCTGCGCTCTTACGCCAATGCCTTGCCCCTGAGTCAAAGCCAGGCTGAAAAAAACGAGATCGCCACCCTGCGCGCCGCTGCTGAAAAAGAAAAAAACACCGCCGACTTCGAGCGCAACCGCGATGTGGGCCTCTCGCTCATGGAAAGTAAACAATACCAGGCCGCTATTCGGTATTTGAGCAATGCTTTGCAGGCGAAACCAGGCGACTCCACTTTAGTCCAAGCGCTCAACGAGTGTAAAATAAAAACCGGACAGCAATGAAATATTTACATTTAGCATGGTGCGTCTTATTGCCGATCTTGGCCACTGCCCAGTTGATGCCTTGTGATACTTTGGCAGATTGCTACCCCTTACGTTGTCAAAACGACGAAAAATGCCTCTGTGATAGCCTCTGGGCTAGCGGCCAACGCCTGCGCTACGCCGAACTATACGCCGATGCAGTGAAACGCCTGAAAACCGTGGCCCTAATGTGTCCCGACCGCAAAGCACAGGCGGTGATAGATAGCATTTATCGGGAACATCGGATTTGGGTCTATCAGGATGGGAAGTTCGCTGTGGCCACCCCGCTGGGTGAGCCGATTACGCCGTTTCAGTTTTCCAATCCGGAGCCGTTTCGGAAGGGGGTGGCGATTTTTTCGGAAAATGGCAAGTATTTTTTTGTGAATAAGGATGGGAAGGTGTTGACGCTGTATCCAGGATATGATGGGATAGTACGCGCTGAGGGTAATCTGTATTACCTAATTAGACCTACTACTAATATTAATGGTTTAAAGGAATATGGAGTTGCCAATCTGTCTGGCAATCATTTTCCATATTGGAAGTTTGACAAATTACTTCGCCCTTTTTTAATATCAGAATTTGGTCCGTGGAAAGATATAGATTCAATGAAAGTATTTTTGAACAATATATCTGACTTTCAACAAATTAGAACATTTGCAGGTGGAAGGGCTGTAGGGTCAAAGAATGGGGAATATTATATTTTAAACTCGTCAGGCAATCAAGTATTCTCACTAAAATGCGATTACATGTCTGATTTTCATGATGGAGTCTCTATTTTCGATATAAAAGGTAAAAAAGGAATAATTGATACAAACGGAATTGAAATAATTAGCCCTCAAATTTTTGATATTGATAACTATTATGGATATAGTGAAGGTTTAGCAGAATTTTCTGAAAAAAACAAGCGGGGTTTCATTGATAAAAGTGGCAAAATTGCAATACCCCCAATCTATGACTACTGTAATAATTTTTTCGAAGGTAAAGCAGCCGTTAGTAAAAATGACAAATGGGGGTTTATTGACAAGGAAGGCAAAGAAATAATTGCACTTCAATATGAAGGAGTTGGCAGATTTGTCAGAGGTAGGACTTATTTTAAAAAAGATGGTAAATGGGGGATAATAGATGCAAACGGAACAGAAATAGCACCTGCCCAATATGATAAATTAGATAATTTTGTAGAAGGTCTCGCATGGGCAACTAAGGATGGCAAGTCCGGTTTAGTTGATACAATGGGACAATTAGTTATTCCCTTAATTTATGAAAATCCAGGTAACTTTATTGAAGGCTTTGCGTGGGTATCACGAAATGGAAAATATACATATATAAACAGGCAGGGTAAAGAAGTTACGAGACCTAATTTTACTGGTGTTTGGGTTTTCCAGGAGGGTAAAGCGGGTGTTTGTTATAACTCAAAATGGGGTTTTATTGATACCTTAGGAAGAGAGTTAATCCCGTTTCAATATGAAGAGGCTCAACCTTTCCAAAATGGTTTGGCAGCAGTTAAAAAAAATGGGGAATGGATATTTATAGATAATATTGGCACTGAATTACGTTCACCATTACCCGCTTTTGAAGATGATAAGTATCTCTCACACGGAATCACTTCTGTAAAGAAAGACGGAAAATGGGGAATAGTCAACGGAAATGGTGAACTACTGCTACCTCCATATTATGATGAAATACAGTATTTTAACGAAGGTATGGCAGCAGTTAAAGATGGTGACTTCTGGGGATTTATTGATACACTCGGGCAAGAGGTTGTTTTTCCTCAGTATGAATATTCATCTCATTTTGAGGAGAGCAGAGCATCGGTAAGTAAGAATGGGAAATATGGATATATTGATAAATCAGGGAAGGAAATTATTGAAATTAGATTTGAAACCGCCAGTAATTTTGGAGAGGGATTGGCTTCTGTAAAGGTTGATACCCAAACTCAAGTTGTTTTTATTGACACGACTGGAGTAGAATCAATGCGTTTGCCTTATGATTACGCAGAAAAATTTATTGGTGGACTGTGCTTGGTATCGAAAGGTAATTATTGTGGGTTTATTGATAAAAATGGCAATGAGGTTCTTCAATCCACCTTGGATTGCGGATCTATTGCATTTCACTATGCCCTTGAAGGGATTATTGGTTATAAAGTTAATAATAAGGTCAATCTTAAGACTAAGGCAGGGGATTTCATAAATATCGGAGAATTCGACCTTGGAGATGGGTTTAAAGAAGGAATGTGTCTCGTTCATAGTAGCTCTCGCAGCGGTTTTATTGACATGAACGGGGTATTGGTAATACCGATTCAATATGAGGATGCCTTTGATTTTGAAAATGGTACAGCATGGGTAAAAAAAGGTAGTTTATGGGGTAAAATCGATAAAACTGGTCAAATTGTTCTTCCATTTAAAATTAACGCAGAAATCTTATATCCTTTTCGTGATGACATGATTGTCAAAACTAGTGGAAAGGAAAAAGGGGTGATCGATTCTATGGGCAAGGAACTTGTTCCATGCATCCTTGACAGATTCCATCCCTGCGCAGAACACACCTATCTCCTCTACCGCTCCAACAAAAAAGGCCTCCTCTTCGCCGACGAAAAAACTTATATCACCCCCGAATACGACGAAATCGCCAACCCCCGCGACCCGTGGGTATTGGTGCAAAAAAACGGCAAATGGGGCTGGGTGGACCATCGGGGCAATGTGATCATCCCCTGCCGTTTCGATGCGGCCACGCAGTTCAATACCTTTGACGGTAAGGGATATGCCACGGTGCTGCAGTTTGGGTTGCAGTTCAGGATCAATAGCAGGGGAGAAATGATCTGGCGGATGGTACCGGATGAGGAAAATAAGGGGAACTGACCGCCTTCGCCGTTCTCCACACCGAGAAAGTCGCCAAAAACCTGCCCCTGAAAAAAGACTACGCCCGCACCCGGCGCCTCTACGAAACCTGCCTGCGCCTGGGCAGCGAGGTGGGGTATTTTTGGAATAAGATGGTGTATTTTGAGGTGATGTGGAAGGAGCGGGGGGAGTGAGGGTTCTCAAGTTGCCACCCGATCGCGCCGACTTTCCAATCTTATGGGAGCAAAAAAAATCGATCAAATTTAAACCAAATTGTTTTATATTTGCGCTATAAAATCATGTTTATATCAAATTTTCACCAAACATGAAAGCGCAAGAAGAACCCAACCCCGATTTTGAAAACCTCTACAAATTAGTACTTTACCGCGAAGAACTCGCAAAGCAAGCGGTAGCCTTGCATCAACCGGAGGTGCAGCGCCTGATCCAAAGCAATTGCCGCGACGAAAACGAAATCGAACGCATGTTGGACTACATGCTGGATTTTTGTTTTAATAACGACATGCTTCAGCTGTACAGAAAACTATGCCGTCATCTCTATTTCATCAACCCTTATGCAGCCGTTGATTACGTGAATTTTTATCGGGAGATGTACGATGAGTCTTATGCGTCCCCGGAGCCGGCGAAATTAAATTGACCTCAGTATGCTTCAACTTTTAAAAAACCTTTTTCAACATGAAACAACAACTACTCCCAATAATTTGCCTGTTCTGTTTTGGAACGAGCCAAGCCCAAACCGACTGGAAAAAATGGTACGGCGAACCGAACCGCCAAGAAACCTTCATCGCTGCCGAACCGGGCGCAGACGACACCCATTTTTGGGCAGCCGGAACGATTGCCAACGGCAATCACGATGATTTTTGGCTCGTCCGATGCAACCCGCAGGGCGAATTAATCTGGTCGGACACGCTTGGCAACCCCGACCGAAACGAACAACTCCTCGATTTTTCGCGCAACGCAACGACGGGCGAAATGTGGCTCATCGGCGAGAGCCGCCCGCCGGGCGATTGGAATAACAAACAGATTTTTCTCCAAAAATTGGATGCCAACGGGCAGTTGGTTTTTGAAAAAACGGGCTTGTTCGGCTTGCTGGAAGATGGCAGGCTCCACCTGAACATCAAAACCGTCGGCGAAGGTCTGCTGGTTTTTCACCAACAAACGGGCATGCTCCGGCGGCTCAATGCGCTGGGCGAAGTGCTCTGGGAGCGCACTTTTGCAGCAACCGATGGATATTTCAACAAGCAGTACATCGCTGTTTTGCCGGATGGCGGCTGTTATTTCACGGACTATTTGAATTCCAGTCCCGTGAGATGTGTGCTGCATCGCCTCAATGCCGATGGGCAAACCATCTGGCAGACGACCATCGAAACATCAACCAATCCGATGCAGGGGAGCAAATCCATGTCGGTGGTGGCCGACCTTGCCGACACATCAGTTTTCGTGGCGGTGCGGGGCGGCTTTGATTACAGTATCCAAAAATTCAGCCCGGACGGGCAGTTAATTTGGAAATCCGACCTGCCTTTTGACTCCTATAACAATGATTTTTGGGATGCCTGGCTCCTCCAAATACCGGCGAAAAATCGAATCGCCTTGTTTTCCAACCATGCTTACCAAGTGTTGGATGACCAGACCGGCGCGTTTGTCGCCGGCGAAGACAACTATTTCCCGTTTCAAAAACCGGAATATATTTACCTGAATGACGGTGTTTCGTTTGCCGATGGGACGTTCGCGGTGGTGGGTACGATGGGCAAAACCGCGTACGATTACGATGGCTACTCCGCACAAATGCGCACCGACGATTTCCAGATTTTGCAGGAAAACACCTTCGGAATCCCGGCGCCAAACGATACGGACTACGAGGCACGGGTTGAACCGGCAGCCGATGGCGGCTATTTTTTGGCAAACATCGCCTATTTTGAAGCACGCAAAACGGGCATCGCGCTGCGGAAAATCAGTGCCGACGGCTCGGAAGTTTGGAAAAAAGGCTTCGCCGGCACGGACGGCTACTGGAATTATGAGATGCACAACGCCGACGACGGCAATCTTTTTTTGATAGGACAGGGCAACGACACCATTGATGTGATAAAATTGAACCCCAACGGCGATTTGCTCTGGCAACGAAATTTCAAGTGCATCGGCGATGGCGCCGTGGTTTCCACGAGCGCAGCGCTAAAAACCGGGGGCGTCGTCGTTTTTTATCCATTCGCAGACTATCAGCCAACGACCATGCGCTACTACGAAGCGCGGGTTTTTGATGCCAACGGCAACGAAATTTGGAAAAAACGGATTTTTGAAGACCTGCCCGGCGGTCCGTATTTGGGGATGAGTGTTTCAACTGCCGAGGATTTGGGCGACGGCACGTTGGCTGCGGTTGGCCACAAAACCGGTTTTGGCAGTTGGGTTGCACGATTTGATTTGCAAACGGGCGCGCTCATTTTTAAAAAAGCCCTGCCGGTGGGTAACAACAACCTCAAAGGTATTTTCCCAACAGCCGACGGCGGTTTTTTGACCCTCGAATTCAAAGGCGTCGGCGCCGGGCTGGACTCGCTCAATTTGTTCAAAATCAATGGGCAGGGCGAAATTTTGGGCATCAAAAACCTGCCCACGCCGCCCAAGGATTTTTGGTGGATATCGGATTTATTCCGTGCGCCGGACGGCAGTTGCATCGTGTCGGCACTTTCCGATGGCGACTTTTTGGATATTTTCAAACTGAACGACAACCTCGATGTGCTGGACCAAAAAACGGTCAGTCTGCAACCCAATTTGAATTGGATAACGGGGCAAATCATGTTGCCTGACGGCTCTTTTTTGCTCTGCGGCGAAGGCGCGCACCAAAACAGCGGCGATGTATTTTTGATAAAAACGAGTAAATCGGGCATCGTTTCGAGCCAGAACTTGGAAAAAGCGGTGGATTTTCAGGTTTTTCCAAATCCAATTGCTGCTGGGCAGTCGCTCCAAATTTTGCTGGAAAATGATTTTTTTGGCACGGTAAAAGTTGAAGTTTTGGGTCTTGACGGGCGGGTGTTGCAGACATTTTTTGAAGAAAAAACAACGCGGCGGATAAACGTCGGAAGGGTTTTGAACCCTTCCGACGTTGGCGGCAACGCGTTTTTCGTGCGGGTGTCGGATGGGACAAGCTCGGGGACGCGGTTGGTTTCGACCTTTTTCAAAATTTGACAAGATCGTTATCCCCTTCCCTGTTTGCCCGGACTCGTCTTGCCGGCCGGTTTGGTCGGTTTAGGATAATGAGACTCCGGTTGACGCACCGGCTTGGGTGTTTCCTGGAAACGCCGGGCAACGCCTTTTTCATCCAGTCCAATCCAGCCGGCTCCCTCCGCCTGGTCCTTGGCTCGCCCGATTGCTATAAGCCGGCCATGTCCCTGACTGGAGAACATTTCCTGATAGGGGGCCGCTTCAGAGGCAGGATCGCGCAAATCCGCTAAAGGTTCTTTGTTCATTAAACGCCCCCGGGGATCGTACAAAAACCAGGAGCCGTTTCGTCGGGCACGGTAGTATTTGCTTGTTTTTAATGGATAGATGAGGTCTATGTCGAAGACCGCCTTATCGGGTTTTTTCAAATCAATAAAGCCCCAGTTGGTCTGCCCTTCGGGTCTGGCAAGCAGCACTTCAGTATCGTACGTGTATTCAAGTTTACTGAATTTACCTTTGAGCGCACGGGAGCCATCCGGCCGGAAAGCCTCGTAGGTATAATCACGCACCGCCAGGATGGGACTTTTTTCAGAAAAATATTCAAAGTTGCTGTAGGCTTCCGGCAAAATTTGCCGGCCGTCAGCATGGTGAAGCGATTTCTTGTCGGTCCTTGGATTGGTGATAATCATATATTGTTGAGGATTAAAATCAGGTATCCGGCCGCATCTGGATAATGGATGCTCCGCAAGGCCTTCAATATCAACATCATTCCACAACAATTTTCCGTCGAGCGCATAAATATTGTAGCGGCGGGGGGAGCCGCTCTGCATGGCGGTCAAGAGCGCTCCATTCCTTAAGGATAAAGGCCTGGTTTCTAAGGGGAAAGAAATATCATGCCCTTTTCGGTCACACAAACCTGTGCGTTTAACACTGTTGCGCCATTGAAACATATTGGGGGTAAGGTAGGATATTTCCTTGTACGTACAGGGGAGCAGTGTGTCGCCCGACCAACTCAGCAGGCCGAAGTTTTCTCCGAGAGGCCATTTATTCAGATAGGTGGCGCAAATCATTACCTCGCCATCCGACCACACCACGTGATCGGCATTTGGGAAATGAAAGGGTTGCCCTTTGGCATCTATCCATTGAATAGATTGATCGGAGTAGCGTATGCGAAAAAGGGTGCCCACTGATTTTATATTCAGGCTTCCGAGCAAGTCCTCTCCCTGGGTTTCCAATACCTTGTTGCAATTTTTGTCAAAAACGTGCAGGGTCGTTTTGCCCGTAGTATCGTTGGCGAATGCGACGAGTAAGTCTTGCTGCCTTGACTCTATCTTCTGAAATAGCGCCGGCAATTTCACTTGGCCCTCTGAATTGATCATGCCGATAAGCCCGTTTTTCAGGAAGGGAAATAAAGCGTATTGTGGATTCGGCTCCTGATGTACCGGCCGTTCTTCGCTGGTAAATTTCAGGAACGGCTTGTTGTCGGAGAGCTTGTAAACTTCAACTTGTTGGCCGTTTCTGGCGATCGCCATTTTGTAATTTTCTAATATCTGAATGGATTCGTAGTGCGGCGGAATAATCTGAAATTCGTCATATCGGTCAATCAACCCCTTCTTGCCCGCGTCCTCAATGATTTTAGGCTGGGCGGTTAGTATGGTGATAGGGGCAAACAACAATGGGGTAAGGAGAAAAAAACAGCGCATAAGGAATCATTGAGTTGGAGAAAGAAATATTTAAAATGACTTTTTTTGCGGTAAAAATACGACCAATGCACAAATGGTTATTGATTACCTTACTGGGAATTTCCACTGCGCTCCACGCGCAAGCAGAGTTTGAAACCGACCCTAAAACCGGAAAAAAAGGCTTGTTCGACGCCGGCACCTACGAACGGATTTTACCACTTGTTTACGACGATGTTCAGTCTTTTCGATCGATAGATTCGTTGATAAAGGTTAAAGTCGGAGCGCAATGGGGTTTGTACACCAAAAAAGGCCGGTTGATTGTTCCGGTGCGGTACGACCACATCGACTTACCGAAAAGAGCACTCTTCAAAAGTTATGTAAGCGTCGAAAAGAACGGACTTCTGGGTTTGTATCACTGTAATGGTAAAGAGGTGTTGCCGCCGAAGTTCGGGGATGTGCAGGCTATTCGCCCCGACGTGGTGATGGGGAGGCTTCCGGGCGACTCCCTGCTCCAGTTTTATGATGACAAAGGTGCGTTCCTGTTTAAAGCCGCCGGGGAGGTTGCCCTGGAGGGGTACGATGCCAACACCGTGGAAATCATGCGGGTCGATCAATCCAGGTACTTCCTCGATAAAACGGGCAAAGCGGTATTTCCCGATCATTTTGTAAATGCCCGGTGGACCGACGGGCGCTCCGTAATCTGCGCCTACATCGCCCCGGGGGAAATAACCACCTCCAACGCCGGTTTGTACAAATCGGATGGAACGATTGTTTTACCCCCGTTCTACGCCCGCATCAAACCTGCCGGGGAAAATCGCTTTTTTGTCCGCACTACGGATAATCAAATGGCACTTGTTGACGAAAACGGGACATTTCTGATCCCCATGGCGCCAATCCAGTTATCCAATGTTAACGACGTTCCGGGCAGTGCCGTTTATTGCGTGGAAAAAGGAAAGCCAAACGGGCACATCTACGATTTAAACGGAAACCGTTTGGTAAGCAATTGCCGAACAAGCGAACCCATATTACATCTGAAGGATAGGGTTCCGGATCAATATCCGGAGCGTTATTTTACCGCATTTACCGACTGGCAAAACGCTACCTACGGACTTTTTCGCACAGACGGAAGTCAGATATTGCCCATGTTGTACCGCCGAATCGGATATACATCCGAGCGACATCCCTTGATCGTAACGACTGATTCCCTCTTCAAACCATACTCCCCCTTCTTCATCGCATTGGCATGGGACGGCCGGGCAGCCTGCCCCGGACGATTTCAGGAACTCGAATGCACGGTCAATCCCAAAATTTTATACGGCAAGCCGGAAAATCATTCCCGGAGCGGATTTATCCATCTCGATAATCCTTCGGAGGCCCAATTCATCTACGAACGTATTTCACCATTGTCTCCCCTCGGTTATTATGCCGTACAAGAAGGCGCCTACTATTATTTGCATGACCAGGAAGGCAAACGGCTCCATTCGGAGGGTTTCAGTTACATGAGACCTCCGCATGGCATACAATACGAACAGTGGCGCGCAAAGGGGATAAAAACACGACTCGCAGCCGTGGGTTGGCGCACCCAAGAAACTGCCGGCAAACCTTGGGTAGGCCTTGATGAAAACGGGAAGGCGTATAACTTCGCCCCCCCGATCTCGAAACCCCGCGAAACAGGGATGGCAGAAAACGTCCCCACCGGCAAGCCGGCCGATCTCCCGCTCTCAAAGCCGGCCACCCCGCCCGCCGCCGAAAAAATTTATGCCCGGGAGGAGACCGACCCGCCCGCCGAATTCCCCGGCGGCGATTCAGCACTCGCTGATTTTTTGGCTAAAAACCTGAAATACCCGGTTTTAGCGCGGGATAGTGGCATAAAGGGTCGCGTCAGCGTCAGTTTTATTGTCGAAAAAGACGGCTCTTTGAAGGACCCAAAAATTGTCAGCGACATTGGCGGCGGCTGCGGTAAAGAGGCGCTGCGGCTCGTCGGTTTAATGCCCAAATGGGTGCCGGGGCAGTTCCAGGGCCGTGCAGTGCGAACAAAATATACGCTGCCGGTGCTGTTTAAAAATTAATTCACCCGACTGGTTTTAGAAGTTTTCTAACGGAGAAGCGGGGGTTGGATCGCAACAACGGGAAAATATTTATGCCTAAAATATAAGGAGAAAAGAAATACCTTTGTTAGCAACTTTAGCGGCAGTATACCGAAAATGGTTTTTCGGGTATACGATCAAATAATCGGAATTATTACCTGTCATCACTCATGGAAAAGTACGACTGCCCTGCCGGTACCGTTTGGGTACTACCCATTTTTGCTTTCCCCATTTTCGTTTTGCGTCTTCCTCCGGGAGCTGAAAAGCCCTGAGGTTATTCGTGTTATGCCAGGTCTGAGAAGCCATAATTTATCATTTGCTAACATCTATTCATTGAAATATTAAATCATTCCAACTCATGAAAAAGTTGACACTTTTTGGCTTCTCCTCCCTTTCGCTCAGCGCGTTAATCGCACCAATTTTTGTGGTGTTTGGTTTGATAGGTGTTTGCACGGGACCGCTTGCTGCCCAAAATCCTAAAATCAGTATCCAGGGTACGCTGAAAACAGCCAGCGGCGCTTCGGTTTCCGATGGCCCGCAAATGGTCACCTTCCGCCTGTACAACGTTGCAATCGGTGGCACGCATCTGTGGGAAGAAGTCGCTACGGTAGATGTTGTGGGCGGCATTTACAGCCACTACCTCGGCAGCATTACGGCACTGAATGCCGGCGATTTTGCTACGACGCTCTATCTCGGTGTACGCATTGGTTCCTACGAGCTGACGCCCCGCAGCGAACTTTCTTATTCCCCATATGCCTTTTCAGTGTACACGACGGTCTGTTCTGGTGCTGTTGGCGATGTAAAATATTCCATTCTGAACCCAACGCAGTTTGCCCAGGCAAACGGCGCTTGTTGGGTGCCCATGGATGGACGCGCTTTGGCCGTTTCGGATCAATTGCGCACACAATTCGGATTTACCAATGTACCGGATGCGGGTGGTTTGTTTCTGCGAGCGCAGGAGTTTAGCACCAGCCCCGACCGGGATGCGAGCCGGACTTCCGCCTCTCCAATTGGAACCTTTCAGGATCAGGCCGTGCAGACGCACAACCATAATGTCACTGACCCGGGGCACGCCCACTCTTTCAACGATAGCTACCGCCAAACAGGCGGCACTAGTTATAACATTGCAGGGGGAGAGCGATTTTCGAGCGACAACCTCACATCCTCCAGTGATAATACAGCGTCGAATACTACTGGCGTCTCTATCCCAAGTACCGGCAACGGCCCGGAAACGCGTCCTAAAAACATTAACCTTTGGGCATACATACGGATCAATTAACGGAGCAAAAGTTTCTTTTTTCTCACAAGTTAAAACATTGATCAGGTATGTATATTCGACTATTTACTTATGCTATACTGCTTAGTTGCAGTATCATAGCCGCACCGACGTGGGCACAACAGGATGCCGCATGCGCCCCGGTTGTGGAGCAGATCACATCAGGCGAGGTTTTTTTCAATTTTGGCAACGCCACCGATGCGTATTCGGCCAATCGCCGCTCCAGCTATTCCCTGGGTCAGGCGGCAGTGGGCATTGCTACGTCGCCGGCCAATAATACCGTCATCGGCTTCTGGGCGCGCTTTTTGGTGCCACCGCTTGCGCCGTTCGTTACGGCTACGCAAGGCGAACTGCTGGACCGTATTCAGTTGTCCTGGGATATCAACCCGCTCGGCGCTTTGGCCAGCGAGGGATATAAAATCTACCGCGACGATGTGTTTCTGGCCCTTGTAGATGACAAAACCCGCAACTACAATGACTTCAACGTCATTGCCGGGCGCGCGTACAAATACGAGGTACGCGCCGTCAACAACTTTGGCGAAGGTTTGCCCGGTAAAGCCATCGGCTTTCAGGTGCCTAACGGCGTAGTCACTGGCTGGATACAAACGCCCAGCGGCCGACCCGTACCCGATGCCTTGGTTACCCTCACGCCCTTGCAGGGTTTTTCCGCCAAATTTGGAGCCACCGACGGGGCTTTTGCCCTGGCCGACACCAGCACTGCCGGCAGTTTTCTTCCGGCTGCCAATGGCGAATGGACCCTGGCTTTTTGGGTAAAAACCGCCAATGCTACGGCCAACGCCGGCATTGTGAGTTTGCACCCTTTCCCGCTTATTATACGGCCAATGGCCAGCGCCGGCGGCCATGAAGGCGTCGTCGTTGCGCAAACCGATGTGAGCGCGGCGCTGCTTACCGCCCAGTTTCCCGACAGCACCAAAAACGGCTGGCACCACGTCGCGCTCACGATGGACGCGGACGGCAAGGGCCGGCTTTACATAGACGGCACACTAATCGGTATTGCCGACCTGCCGTCGGTGCCCTCAGCAGAAGAACTGCGCCTCGGCGCGCGTACAGAGGCCGGCGGAACCTGGCAGGGCCAGTTGGATGAACTGCGCATGTACCACCGCCGCCTCGACGAACTCGACCTCGGCGAAGTCAAGATGGGTACCGCCTCTTCGCTAACCCCAGGCTTGCAGTTTTACTGGAAAATAGATGAGGAACTGGGAACCGGTTCCTTCGACTTGATCCGCCGGAACAAACTCTACTTCTGCGGCGCGGCGTTTGATGCCGACCGACCGTATGTGCGCACCATGGGAAAAACCAATGAACAGGGTTTTTACCGGATCGAATCGGCAAGTTATGGCACGGGAACCACCTTTTTGGCCGACCCGATGAAGGACTTTTATATGTACCGGGCACTCAAATTTGTGCGCGATTCACAGGACTACGCGACGCTTCCCGATTTTTCCGTTACATCCAAAGCCACCCTCGAACTGTGGGTTAACAGCGCCGGCCCGGATGGTACACAGTGCCTGCTGTCAAAAACATGGCCGTCCAACGACTTCCGGTTGTTGATTAAACAGAACGGCCTGAATAACAATATCTGGTTTTACCTCAACGGTCAGGAACACGACTTCGGTACACTGGGAATTGGCTACCAACATTTGGCCTTCACCTTAGACAGCATCGGCACGAACCGAACCGTGACGGCTTATAAAAACGGTGTATCGCTCGGCAGTCATACCTTTTTAGGTGTGACCGGCGACTGGTCGGACCCCGCCGGAAACTGGCTGCTGGGCGCGCGACCTAGCGGCGTGGGGCGGACCGACTACTACGGCGGCCTGATAGACGAAGTGGCGTTGTACGACACGACGCTTAGCGTTGCCACTATTCTCGACCACTTCCAGAACGGTCGGGAGATGTCGGAGCAAGGGCTGCGCGCCTATTTTTCTCTGGACGAGGGCAACGGCAGCCGTCTGAACAACAGCGGCTCGGTATTGCTGCCCTACGGTACCAACTACGGCGCCGAGTGGTCGCCCTTCGCTGCCCGACAGATGACATCGCCGCACATTTTCACCCCCGTTACCCGACAAGTGACGCTCAATCCGAGCGTAACCTCGGTGGACCAGGTAGATTTCACCGACCGCAGCACCGTGCCGGTTTCCGGTTATGTGCGCTACAAAAACACCGACTGCTTCGCAAAAGATGTAGAGATTTTGGTCAACGGGGCGTCTTTTTCCCCGCGTATTTTCACCGACTCAACGGGGAAATTTACCATTGACTTCGACCCGGGTACTACGGCGGAACTTACACCGGTGTTTGAAGACCACTTTTTCGTGCCCGCCTTTTGGGAGGTCACCAATGTGGTCAGCCCAATTGCAGGAATCCTGTTTAATGACATCACCACTCGCAAGGTCAAGGGATTTGTAGCCGGCGGGGAATGCAAAAAATCTGTCATTAAGGCTCCTCCAGGCATGGGCATGGGCACCGTTTGTGTGGTCAAAGTCCGCTCGGTCGACGGATGTCTCGAGCGTCAGATCATCATAGACAATCAGGAGGGCGAATATGAGTTCGACGAGTTGCCGCCCTTAGAAAGCCTCACTGTGGCCGTAGTGGAACACTCCGATCCGGATGTCAAGTCGTTCTTCCAGGTGTTGGGTGGCGCTACAGTGGACCTGACGAAACTGGACACGATGATAGATTTTATCTATTTCGCGCCACCGGAAGTAAGTATCAATAGCGGCTTAGACACCATTCCAGGATGTAGTCCGCCGCTTATCGTGCTGGATCAGGGGGAAAACGTCCAGTTGACTGTTTCCTTAGTGGAGCGGTATGTACCGATTGTGGACAATATGAACGTAGTGCTGGACGAAGGCCTCTGCCCGTTGGACACGGCCTATTTCCGTTTCATCAATGGTTTTTCAGACGAAGTGTTCGACACGACCATGTCGGGAACCACGCTGAAATACGCATTCCAGGTGGGTGAGCCCAATCCTTCTCCGCCATTTATCAAAACCCTGCAAATCATCGGCACATCATTGGCCGGCAGATCGGGTACTTTGGTGAAACAGGCCGTGGTTACAGGTATTCGCAAGAAAGAGAACACCTTCACCACCATGATGCCGGAGATACCGACCATTATCCTGCGCGACCCGCCGGGAGACGGCAGTTCATCATTCCTGGAGAAAAATGAAAAAATTTGTAAAACCACGACCATCAAAGGCGAATTTGAGGTAGGCCCGGGACTCACCTTAGAA